>JANXYT010000170.1 GCA_025355915.1 Holophagaceae bacterium | reverse complement strand
TCATCATCCCGGCCATCTTCAAGATTCAGGTCGATGCAGGGAAGGTGGAGTTTGCCCTCTATGGTTTTGCCATCTTCTATCTGCTCTGTCTTTTCCTGAATTGGTACTACTACGCGAGAACCAACGCAGAAGTGAAGTGCTAGGAGCCTGTCCAAGTAACCCAAGGTGGTTGGTCCATTGCTAAGAGAGGACGGCTCGCGCTACTGGATCTGCCGGGTGGATGCACGCGGGCGCATCACCATCCCCAAGGAAATCTGGAACGAGCAAGGCTGGCGCGCTGGAGACAGGCTCGTATGGGAAATGTGTGAAGAGCACGGTTCGGAATCGATCCTCGTTCGGAACATCGATGCCCTGGAACGTCAGACGACAACCCCTGACCCCGGCAAGCCAGAGGGGGCTCCATGAATCCAGGCTGCCGAATGAGTTGGGATCGAAACGCACGACTTGACATGGCAACAGTTGGGTATGCCAAAGGTCCAGATGATCGCCCAAAACCCTGCGTGAGCAGCTGCACTTCCATTCCCGGGATTGAGCGATGAAACCAGAGCAGAAGCCCGTTGCTGACATCCTCGCGCAGCTGCTGACCACGGACTACGGTGGTACCGAGCACAAGCGTGGCTGCCTGCTCCGTTTTCTTCAGAATCCCAGTTGGACCCGGGAAGCCCTGGAAATTCTGGGTGGAGATCCCTTGCCTCTGACGAGATCCGAGCTGAAGGTCCCGGGTCCACTCCCGGAACCCATCCACCTACTTGGTAAGGACCCTTTGGCCTCCGAACAGGTCCTCCTGGACCGGGCCGAGGGATCATCTCGTTGGTTCCCACAAAATGATCAGGAAGGGTCTAGGCCGTGCGAAAACGAACTCCCAAACGTGCACCGGGCCATTGCGCAGTTCCCCAGATCCTGGGGTCTCACCGCGGAGGAGACAGCAGCCCTGTTCGCCCAGGAGGATGCGATCAGCCATGTGCTGGGCATCTGGGGATGTAGCACACGTTGCTGGTCAGCATCATCATGACGAAGACTAGGCAGGTGATCATGGGGCCGAGCCAGAGGGGAACTTCGTACTTGTCATGAGCGAAGGCTCGTTCGGTGGTCGCCCGACTTCGTTCTACGACCTGTTTCGCGTCGAGAATGGCAAGATCGCCGAGCACTGGGACACGCTGGAAACCATCCCTGTTCGGGAAGCGCGGAAGAACCAGAACGGAAAGTTCTGAGGCAGGTGGGCCCCTTCACCCGATCAACCAGCAGCCTCTCTGCCAGGCGTTGGAGCGACGGGGCCATCGGGTGACGGTTGTCTCGAACGGCCTGGAAGCGCGGGAGGCCCTGGGAGATTCACTGGTGGGAGCGCCCCGCTTTGATGCTGTGGTCATGGACCTCCTCATGCCGGTCATGGATGGTCTGGAAGCCACTCGCCGCATCCGGCAGCAGGAAGCTGGCAGCGGCCGCCATATCCCGATCGTGGCTCTGACGGCTTGCGCCATGGACCAGGATCGGGAAGCCTGTCTCGAAGCTGGGATGGACGACCATCTGACCAAACCCCCCAAGGCCCAGGAGCGGGCCAGATTCCTCGAGCGCGTACCTCCCCGCACGGGCAACGAACCCGCGTAGGAAGCCGAAGCTCGGGGGCGGGATTTCGAGGAATGGCCGGGGCCTCGGAAATCGTTTTGACACTCCGTCAAACCTATATCTCAAAACCTACTCATTTGTCCCTAATTTAGTGCTTCCCATCACCTCTTGAGACCTGCCCCTCCCACCGTCCGGTTCCTGCGGCTAGAGTCAGGTCGTCCTCTTTCCGGCTCCTGAACCATGTCGCCGCAGCCTCGGGACGGGCCCCACGGCACACCCATTTCCTGACCATTCCGACCCGGGCCCACGCCCACTCTTTCTCAACACCTTCCTTCCTGGAGGAACCATGAGCCAGTACGTCAACGAAGTCCTCGAAAGCCTGAAGAAGAAGGCCCCTTGGGAGAGCCTCTTCATCCAGGCCGCCACCGAGATCCTGCACTCCCTGGCTCCCGTCCTCGAGAAGGAACCGAAGTACAAGAAGCACGCCATTCTCGAGCGTCTCCTTGAGCCCGAGCGCGCCATCGGCTTCCGCGTGCCGTGGGTGGACGACAAGGGCATCATCCGCATCAATCCAGGCTGGCGCGTGCAGTTCAACAGCGCCATCGGGCCCTACAAGGGCGGCATCCGCTTCCATCCCAACGTCACCCTCGACACGCTGAAGTTCCTGGGCTTCGAGCAGATCTTCAAGAACAGCCTCACGGGCCTGCCCATGGGCGGCGGCAAGGGCGGCTCCAACTTCGATCCCAACGGCAAGTCCGACGCCGAA
>JANXYT010000144.1 GCA_025355915.1 Holophagaceae bacterium | reverse complement strand
TAGACATGCTTCAGGGTGTAGCCATCGCCCTGAAGGGTCTGGATCATGGTGGGGCCCTCCTTGGTGAGGGTGGCCTTGAACACCACATCGTCGCTACGCTTCCAGTCGCTTTCGGTGCCGTCGGTGGGTGTGTCCACGGGCCGTTCCTTGCCCAAGGTCACGGAGAAGCTGTCCCCGGCCAGGATGTCGAGCTTGTTGAAACTGCGGCAGGCGGATTGGAGCTTCTTCTTCCAGAACAACTTCTTGACGATGTTCAGGTCCTTGACGTGGGCCTCGATCTGCTCGTCGATCTTGTCACTTTGCGAAGCATGCAAGGTCCACTCGCCATCCCAATCAATCTTGGCTGTTTTCGCTGATTCAGCGGCTTTGGCAGGCGGCTTGGCTTTCTGGGCGACCGCAGGAAGGACCAGCAGGCAGGGCAATAGGAAGGGCAGCAGACGCATGGAGGCTCCGGGGTGAGGGTGGTTGGATCGTATCCCCGGGACGCCTACTAAGAAAGCATCTCTTGTGATCGGTGCAACAAAGGGATGGATTGATGACCTTCCAGGCAAGATCGCGTTAGACGAGGTGTAAGCTGGGGGCATTCAGCCCAGCATGTAGGGCACTCAATCCAAGGAGTGTGGCCATGAGTCGCAAGCAGGAAGCCCTCGATTACCACTCGCAGGGACGGAAGGGAAAGATCGAGGTGGTCGCCACCAAACCATGCTCCACGGCCCGCGACCTGGCCAATGCCTACTCGCCGGGAGTGGCGGAACCCTGTCTGGCGATCGAGAAGGATCCCGAGTTGGCCTACGAGTACACCGCCAAGGGCAACCTGGTGGCCGTGATCTCCAACGGCACTGCCGTGCTGGGCCTCGGCAACATCGGCGCCCTGGCCGGCAAGCCGGTCATGGAAGGCAAGGGGGTGCTCTTCAAGCGCTTCGCTGACATCGATGTGTTCGACATCGAGGTGAATGAGCTGGACATCGACAAGTTCTGCCAGGTGGTCAAGGCCCTGGAGCCCACCTTTGGTGGCGTGAACCTTGAGGATATCAAGGCTCCCGAGTGCTTCGAGATCGAGACGCGGCTGAAGAAGGAAATGAACATTCCCGTCTTCCACGACGATCAGCACGGCACGGCCATCATCAGTACGGCGGCCCTGATGAATGCCTCCGAGATCGTCAAGAAGAAGCTCGGCGACATGAAGGTGGTGTTCTCCGGTGCCGGCGCCTCCGCCATCGCCTGCGCGAACATGATGATCGCCGCTGGCGTCAAGCTGGAAAACCTCTGGCTTTGCGATACCAAGGGCCTGGTCTACACCGGCCGCATGGAAGGGAACAACAAGTACAAGGACAAGTTCGCCAAGCCCAGCGCCTGGCGCACCCTGGCCGATACGATCGTGAACGCGGATGTGTTCGTGGGCTGCTCCAGCAAGGGCGCCCTGACGCCGGAAATGCTCCTGAGCATGGCAAAGAATCCCATCGTCTTCGCCCTGGCCAACCCCGATCCCGAGATCGACTACCCCACCGCCAAGGCCACCCGTGACGACATCATTCTCGCCACGGGTCGCAGCGACTACCCCAACCAGGTGAACAACGTCCTGGGCTTCCCCTTCATCTTCCGGGGCGCCCTGGATGTGCGTGCCTCGGAGATCAACGAGCCCATGAAGCTGGCCGCCGCCCAGGCCCTCGCCGCCCTGGCCAGGGAGGAAGTGCCCGACTCCGTCGTGCGCGCCTATGCGGGCCAAAAGTTCAGCTTCGGTCCAGAATACATCATTCCCAAACCCTTCGATCCCCGCGTCCTCTTGTGGGTGGCTCCGGCCGTCGCCAAGGCCGCCATGGACACGGGCGTTGCCCGGAAGCCCATCGCTGATATGAAGGCCTACAAGGAGCGCCTCGAAGGGCTCCAGGGTCGCAGCAAGGATGTGATCCGCAGCGTCATCCACCGCGCCAAGACCAACCCCAAGCGGGTGGTCTTCCCCGAGGGAGATCATCCGCTGATCCTCCAGGCCGTGTCCCAGATGGTGGATGAAGGTATCTGCATCCCCATCCTCCTGGGCGATCCCGCCAAGGTGAAAGCCGCCGCGGCCGATCATGGCATCTCTCTGGGTGGCATTGAGATCCTGGACCCCGGCACGGTCACCTGGCGCAAGGAGGCTGAGGACGCCTTCCTGGAACTGCGGAAGCGCCGTGGGGTGACCCGCGACGAAGCCAACCGCAAGCTGCAAGAACGCATCTACTTTGGCGCCATGATGTGCCGCATGGGCAAGGCTGACGGCCTGATCGCGGGCCTGACGATGTACTACCCTGACACCATCCGCCCCTGCCTCGAAGTCATCGGCACCCGCAAGGGCGTCAAGCGAGTGTGCGGTGTCTACACCATGGTGCTGAAGAATCGCGTGCTGTTCTTTGCCGACACCACCATGAACATCGAGCCCAGCAGCGAGGAACTGGCCGAGATCGCCCTGCTCACCGCGGACCTGGCCAAGGACACCTTCAACATGGAACCCCAGGTGGCCATGCTGTCCTTCTCCGACTTCGGCAGTGTGGAGCATCCCCTGGTCCGCAAGGTCCAGAAGGCCGTGGAGATCGTGAAAGCCACCCGTCCCGGCCTCAAATGCGACGGTGAGATGCAGGCGGATACCGCCCTGGGCGACGGTATCCTGACCGAAAACTACCCCTGGGTGGACCTGCCGGGCGGTCCGAACGTGCTGATCTTCCCCGACCTCACCAGCGGCAACATCGGCTACAAGCTGGTGCAGCGGCTGGCGGGCGCCGAGGTCATCGGCCCCATCACCTGCGGCATGGCGGCCCCGGTCCATGTGCTGCAGCGACACAGCGACCTGAACGACATCATCCACCTCACGGCGCTCACCGTCGTGGAGGCGCAGCAGAAGCAGAAATAGCTGTCAGCCATCGGCTGTCAGCTGTCAGGTATCGTACGCGGGGGCCTTCGGGCCCCTGCGTTCTGTCAGGACCGCTCCAGCTGCTCGAGCCAGGCTTGGATTTCGGGGTCGGGGTCGGGACTGAGGCGCATGGCTTCGAGCAGGTCGGCGAGGCCCGGGCCGGGTTCATCCCGCTGAAGGTGGATGAAGGCCCGATCTTTCAGGGGACGGGGATTGGTAGGGTCCAGCAGCACCAGGTGGGTGGCGGTCCAGATCGCCTCCTCCCAACTTTCCGCAGTCATGAAACGCAGGTGGAGGTTGCGCACCAGCCGGATGAGGGTCTGGCGGTTGGAGGCGGGTGCGAGCATGTCCCGGTGGAAGTCGATGCGGCCTGCCGTGGCCGACTTCACGAGTTCCGCGCCACTCTCTTCGCCGACCGGGCGGCCCTTGTGGAAGGGATCAAAGCAGAGCAGGCCGAAGTCGGTGCGAATGGCCGCGATGAAGTGGCCGGGGAGGTTCACCCCCACGGCGTCGAACCCCAGCCGGTGCGCCAAGTCGATCCACAGGATGGACAGGGCGATGGGCAGGCCCTTCCGGCGGGCGATGACCGAGGGGAGCAGGGCGTTGAGGGGATCGTCGTAGGTTTCTCGATCACCCTCGAAGCCCAGTTCCACGAAGAGCAGGTCGTTCAGGGCGTCGATGGCCTTGTGGGTGTTCCAGGGCAGGGGCATGCGCCCCGCGAGGATAAAGGCCCATTCGTTCAGCTGCATGGACACGTGGTCAGGATCGGGATCATCCAGCGCGGGGGCCACGGCGTGAACCGCCCCCTCGGCCAGGTTCCGGCAGTCCGGATCCGCTCGGAGATAGTCCAGCAGAGACATCAGCCGCGCCGGCCCAGCACTGAGCGCGCCACGAGGGCCAGCGCCACTAGGGCGATGGCGCCCCAGACCCAGCGCTGCCAGGAGCTGGTGGCGGCCTGGACTTGCTTGGCCTCGTCGGCCTTGCGAATGTTCTCTTCGATGGACAGCTTGGACTGGGCTTCCCGGGCGTCTTTCACAGCCTTCTGCGCTGACTCCCGGGAGGCCTGAATCTCTTTGGTGGCGGCCTCCTGCTCCTCCTGGACGCCCAGCACGGCCACCTTCTTGGGCGGCGGGGGGGCGGGCAGGAAGCCCGCGGGCACGATGGAGCCGTCATCCTCACTGGAAACCGGAGACTGGCCGTTGTCGAGGGATTCGGTGAGGGCCTGAATATCCTCCCGCAGGGCCGATAGCACCTGGTTCTGGCGGTGGAGCTGGGCGCCCTGGATCCATAAAAGCCCCAACTGGAGGGCCAGGAAGGTCGGGATGGTCCATCGAAGGGCGGAATGGCGCACTAGGGCTCCCGGTGGGAGTGGTTCATCAGGCCTCCCTCCCCAGGATAAACAAAGTTCGGTCGTCGCGGTTCTGGGTATCGAAGGAAGCCACGTCCTGGAACACGGCTTCGCAGGCGGCTCGAGGGCTGCCCGTGCCCCAGAGGCGGCGCAACTGGGTGCTAAGGCGTCCCAGGCCATAGAGTTCGCCCTCCCGGTTCATGGCCTCCGACAAGCCATCGCTATAAAGCACCATCCAACCCTTCGGGGGCAGGACTCCTTCGATCACCTGCCAATCGCCGGGCCCGGCAGGGCGCAGGCCCAGGCCCCGACCATGGGGGACCATCTCACTAAAGCCCTCCTCGGCCAGGCCCTGGAGCACCAGGGCGCCGGGATGGCCCGCCCGCGCCAAGCGGTAGTGTCCAACCTCGTCCCATTCCAGCAGGATCAGGGTGAGAAAGCCCCGCTGGCCCAGGAGCTGCCGCAGGGTCTGGTCCATAGAACAGAGCATTTCCTCCAGCGACTGATCTTCCCGCTGGGCCGCGTGTTCCAGGAGGGCGGTGGCCTGGGCCATGTAAAGTGCCGCAGCGAGGCCCTTGCCGCAGATGTCACCCACGGCCGCAAGCCAATTGCCACTCGGGCGCCGCTTGACAAAGAGCAGGTCGCCGCCAGTCTCCAGGGCTGGTTCGAGGCGCAGGGCCACCTGAAAGCCGGGGATGGGGGGCACATGCGAGGTGACCAGGCCCTCCTGGATGCAGCGGGCCGTATCCAGCTCCTGGCTCAGGCGCTCCTGGACCACCAGGCGCTGGTGCATCACGGCGGTTTCCAGCACCTGCCCAGCGGCCAGGGCCACTTCGCGTAGGAGTTCGCGGTCCTCGCGGCCGTAGTTCAGTTCGGCGTACTTGCCCCCGAGCAGCACCACGCTGTGGGGGATGTCTCCGGCCAGGATCAGCAGCAGCAACTGGGCCTCGAGCGCATCCACATGGGCTCGCACCGAGCCGCCCTGGTCCTGGATCCAATCGGCCTCTTCGCCTCCCAGGCCCAACACCAGCTCCCGGTTTTCGCGGGCGAGGCGCAGCAGGCTGGGAGGGATCGGCAGCGGCTGGGGGGGGAAGTGGATCCGGCGCTCCTCACGATCCTCGGATTCGGCCGCGGGCAGCATCACTTGGCGATCCTCGATGGGCAGGATCTCCAGAAAATGGGGCTGAAAGGCCTCTCCCAGTGCGCGTCTGAGCGACTTGAGCAGTGCTTCCTCGCTGAACCGTTTCCGGGGCTCACGCACCGCGCTGAGGGCGATGTCCCGGGTGCTGGAGAAGTCCCGGCGGAAGCGGCGGCGGATACCCTTCAGCAGCCACCGGAGGGACCAACCGAGGGGCAGGGCCAGGAGGCCGATGAGCGCCCCGGCCCAGCCCGATGGGATCGAGGAAAGGTGCGAAAAGGCCCAGGACAGGCCGCCCAGATAGGCCGCGACCGTGATGACGAGGATGGCCATGTAGCTCACCCACCGCAGCAGGACCTTGCGCACATCGAAAAGCCCATGGCGGAAGATGGCGAAGGCAAAGCTGAGGGGCAGCAGCGGCGCCGGCAGCATGAAGATGAAGATCTGCCGCCGGAAGAGGAGACTGTTGCCAAATTTGGCCTGGAGGATTGCCCAGGCCAGCAGGTCGAGGCAAAGGGCCGCGGCCACGATCAGGGAAGGCAACAGGGCCTTGCGGAGGCGCTCCGGAGATCGAAGGGTCCCCCCGACAAAGAAACCCAGGCCAGTCAGGGCGGCGGCGAGGTAAAGCGGGATGGCGACAAAGGTGAAGGCGTTGAGTGCAAGTTGCAGGCCCTCTGGCGGCGTTTTCACGACACCGCTGTTAAGCACCACCCAAAGGCGCACGAGCACCTGCACCAGGGCCAGCAGGGCGAAGGTACCGTAGATCGCCTGCAGCAGCCGCCGGTTCTTCCGCCATTCGAAAGGGTGCGGGAAGCGCAGGAAGAAGTGGATCCAGAGGGGCGGCAGCAGGGCGGTGGCCAGACCGGCCATGAGGGCGAAGACGATCCCCACGGCCATGGGCGGGTTGCCAGAGACCGGGGCGCCTGATATCAGCAGGGCTGTGGCCGATAGGTAGAAGAAATGGCGAGAGGATTTTCGTTCCGGGGCCGAAAGCACCACGAGGAGGCTGATGGCCCAGGCGAGGAAGCCGTTCGCCAGCAGGGCCAACTGGATCGGGTCCAGGGGCTTCACCAGGCGGATCGGGAGGAGGATCTGGCGGCCCTGCCGGTTCACCGTGTAGATGAGGATGGCGCCTTCGGGCTTCCCGTTGATGAAGCGCTGGGCCTTCAGCGTGCCTTCCAGGGTGGGCTCGTAGGTCCGGCCCTGGATCTTCACCAGCTCGTCGCCCTCAAGCAATCCAGCCTCTTCGGCCACGCCGTTCGGCAGGATCTCCCGGATGACGATCTTCCCCTTTTCGACCACCCACGAACACTGATCGTCCGATTTTGCGTAGACCCACTGGTTGAGGGCGAACGACCCCAGCGCCAGCGTCAGGCAGACGAAGCTGATCCACAGCAGGCGCCATCGAATGCGTTTGAGGTAGGGATTCATGGCGCCTTTGTGGAAGAATGCCCAAATGGAGCGGATCTCGCGGAACGGCAGGGCCTGTTGGGTGCTGGTGGGCGGAAGGCGGCGGCTGGGCCGGGCCTTGGCGGAAGATCTGGCCCGGGATCACGACCTGGTGCTGACCAGTTCGAAGCCCTGGGATGGCGAAACCTGGGTGGATGACTTGACGAAGACAGGGCGGATCCGGACGCTTCAATGGGATGCGGAGGGCCCGGAGCTGGTTTCCCGCATGATGGCAGATCTGGACGGGTTGGAGTCGGACGGGTGGGCTATTTCCGGCGCCGTGCTGCTGGCCGGGACCTTTCCGAAAAGCCCCCTTGGTACCTGGACGCCAGAGCTCCTCGACGCCACTTGGCGCATGAACCTGGGCTTTCCCTTCCTCTGCGCCCAGGCCCTCGCGCCCCGACTGGCCGACGGTTCCTGCCTCCAGCTCCTGCTGGACACCTCCATCCACCGGCCCTGGCTCAAGCGGCTGCCCTACAGCGCCGCCAAGGCCGGTCTCGCCGCCCTGGTGCCGGGGCTCGCCCAGCTGCTGGCGCCGAGGGTGCGGGTGGTGGGTCACGCGCTGGGAGCAGTGCTGCCGGCCGAAGGCAGCGATGCCGCTTTCCTGGCGGAGCGCACGCTGCTCAAGCGCCTCGGTGATCCCGCCGACCTCTGCCGGGCCGTGCGCTTCGCCGCCGACAGCCCCTTCCTGACGGGCGAGATCCTCACCCAGGACGGCGGGCGCCGTTGGGTGGACCGATGATTCCCGGGATTGCGCTGGCACCTAGGATTTCAAATCCAACACCAAGACATCAAGAACACCAAGAACTGCAGACAGATTTGCATTTGTCATTCTTGGTGTCTTGGTGTCTTGGTGGTGATCATTTTTCTTTTCAATGCAGATTCCTATGAGATTCAAGGTCAACGAGGTGTTCCACAGCATCCAGGGGGAGGGCACCCGGATCGGCCGGCCATGTTTATTCATCCGCCTCACCGGCTGCCCCCTGCGCTGCGTCTACTGCGACACCGAGTACGCATTCTACGAAGGAGGTATGCGGGAACTGGAGGATCTGCTTGCGGAGGTACAGCGGCGCCTTGGCCCGCCGCGAAAGGGCCCCAACGCCCCCTTCGTGGAACTCACGGGGGGCGAGCCCCTGGCCCATCCCCAGGCGCCGGAGCTGCTACGGGCCCTGCTGGACCTCGGTTACGAAGTCGCCTTGGAAACCGCGGGCAGCCACGACCTGGGCCCCGTGCCCCGCGAGGTGATCAAGATCGTGGACCGCAAGACCCCCGGCAGCGGCGAGGCGAATCGCTGGCTCGAGTCCAACCTCGACCACATGGTGCCCGGCCAGGACGAGCTGAAGTTCGTCCTCTGCGACCCGGCCGACTACGCCTGGGCGAAGGACTGGTGCGCCGAGCGGCAGGTCTGGGACCGCCTGGAAGTGCTCTTCAGCCCCGTCTGGGGCAGCCTCGACCCCGCCTGGCTCGCCGAACAGGTCGTCGCCGATGGGCTGCCTGTGCGGGTGCAGGTGCAGCTGCACAAGGTCATTTGGGGGGGGGAGCAGAAGGGGGTGTGAATTTTCAACAAATCAGCAAATCCAGGTTTGCCAGTAACCGTCGACTTGAGTGAGGGATTTGGCCCCTATTGAATTGACTAAATCATCCACCGCTATTA
>JANXYT010000143.1 GCA_025355915.1 Holophagaceae bacterium | reverse complement strand
TTCCAAAGGCCCCGTGGGCGATCCCAAGGCCCTGGCCCGCGTCCCAGGGGGCGCCAGCCAGCTGGGGGGGCCCAAATTCACGGGGAACCTGGCCCTGCGGCCTGGCATGACGGCCAATGTGACGATCAACACCAACCAGCGCCGCGATGTGCTGCGCGTTCCCAATGCCTCGCTCAGGTTCAATCCCGCGGCCTTCCTCAAGGACGAGAAGAAGACCGAGGGCCCGCGCCTGGGCCAGCCCGTGGTGATGGGAGGCGGACCCCGGCCCACCGGCGCCCAGAGTGGCACGGGCAGCAAGGGCGGCACGGTGGCCCGCCGGGAAGACCGCATCTGGGTGCTGGAGAACGGCAAGCCCAAGGCCATCGTGGTCAAGGCGGGCATTTCCGATGGCCAGTACACCGAGGTCACGGGGGAGGGCCTCACTGAAGGCATGCAGGTGCTCGTCGGTGTTGAAAATCCCAAACAGACGGCCGGAGCCGCGCCGCTGGGCGGCACTTCCGGCGGACGGCGTTAGCCCCGGGGGCGCACATGGCCTTCCTGGAGTTCCTCAAGCTCGCCTTATTTGCCATCACGCGGAACAAGACGCGGGCGTTCCTGACCATGCTCGGCATCATCGTGGGGGTCGGCGCCGTCATCGCCATGATCGGCATCGGCGAGGGCTCCAAGCGGGCCTCCATCGCCCTGATCCAGAACATGGGCTCCAACATGCTGACCATCTTCCCCGGCAGCGGCGGCAACCGCTTTGGTCCCTCGGCCATGGGCAGTGCCGACATCCTGCTGGAAAGCGATGTGCCGCTCATTCAGCAGGAACTGGCCCAGAGCAGCGTGGTGGCAGCCTCACAGCAGGTCCAGACCACGCGCCCGGTCATCTATCAGAACAGCAACTATGTCACCCAGATCCAGGGCACGGGCCCCGAGTTCCTGCAGATCCGGGGCTGGGACATGGAGAGCGGCCGGTTCTTCACGGACACGGAGGTCCGCGGCATGGCCAAGGTCTGCGTGATCGGTCAGACCGTGAAGGACAACCTCTTTCCCAATGGCGACGACCCCATTGGCCAGACTGTCCGCATTGGCGCGCTGCCCTTCCAGGTGGTGGGTGTGCTCGACAAAAAGGGTGCCGGCATGTGGGGCGACCAGGATGACCTCATCGTGGCGCCCTACACCTCCGTGATGCGCAAGATCATGGGCCGGGACAAGATCCAACGCATCATGGTCAGCGCCCAGGAGGGAAAGGCCGAGCAGGCCGAAGCCGAGATCACGGCGTTGCTCCGCCAGCGCATGAAGGTGGCGCCCAAGGACGACAATCCATTCATGATCCGCAAGCAGGACGATATCGTGCAGATGCAGACCCAGCAGGCTGGCATCCTCACGGCTCTGCTCGCCGTGGCCGCCAGCATCTCCCTCGTGGTGGGCGGGATCGGCATCTCGAACATCATGCTGGTGAGCGTCACCGAACGGACCCGCGAGATCGGCGTCCGGCGGGCCCTGGGCGCCACCCAGCGGAACATCCTCTGGCAGTTCCTGGTGGAGGCCATCGTGCTGGCCTTTTTCGGGGGCCTGATCGGGGTCGGCTTCGCCATGGCCACCATCGCCATCCTCCAGAAGTTCCAGATCCCCGCAGTCACGGAGACCTGGGCTGTCGTGTTGGGCCTGGGGTTCAGCGGCGTGGTGGGCGTGGTCGCGGGTTTCCTGCCTGCGCTGAAAGCCGCGCGGCTGGATGTCATTGACGCGTTGCGCTATGAGTGATCCTGGGGTTCCTGCTGGAGCCCTGGAGGTCCGTAGGACAATGGTTCCTTCCCGTCCTGGGGAAGCCATGGTCCTGATGAGGATTTTAGGGATGGGTGCTTTCCGGATGCCTTTGGCCGATGACAGCGCCAAGGTCGTGGGACCGGTCGGGGGTGTCTGGTGGCTCTGATGGAATGTCTCAAGATGGCCCTCGCGGCCATCACCCGGAACAAGGTGCGAGCCTCGCTTACCATGCTCGGCATCATCGTGGGCGTGGGCGCCGTGATCGCCATGATCGGCATCGGCGAGGGCTCCAAACGGGCCAGCCTCGCCCTCATCCAGAACATGGGCTCGAACATGCTGACGATCTTCCCGGGGGCACCGGGAACCCATTCCCACCACGGACCGCAGGCCATGGGCAGTGCCGCGATTCTCAAGGATGACGATGCTCAGCTCATCCATGCGGAGTTGGCTGACTCCAGCATCCATGCCGCGACGCCCCAGGTGTCGACCACGCGGCCGGTGGTGTACCAGAACCGCAGCTACATCAGTCAGCTGCAGGGTACGGGACCGGAATTCCTCCACATCCGGGGCTGGGAACTGGAGCAGGGCCGGTTCTTCACCGAGCGTGAGGTGCGCGGTCTCGCCAAGGTGTGCGTCATCGGCAAGACCGTCCAGGCCAACCTCTTCCCCGATGGCGAGGATCCCGTAGACCTCACCATCCGTATCGGGGACCTGCCCTTCCGGATCGTGGGCGTGCTCGAGCGCAAGGGTGCGGGCATGTGGGGGGACCAGGACGACCTGC
>JANXYT010000132.1 GCA_025355915.1 Holophagaceae bacterium | reverse complement strand
GGCGTCGCGATGCCGCGTCACGCTCGACGCGCGTAGTACCCGCTACGCTTCGACTCGCGTTCCTCGCCTCGCTCGCCCGGCGACCCTCGCGCGGCCCCGTGGGGGTTTGGTTAGGCACTCTAAATCCGAAGCGGGTCATGGGCGCTCCCTTCTGAAACAAGCCGGATTGGGCTACTTCTTTTTCGCGCCGCCCTTTTTCGCGGGCTTCGCTTCCTTCGTGAAGGCCTCCTTCCCGGCCTTCAGGTTGTCGAGCGCCTTCTGGGCGGCGGCATTGCCAGGATCCAGCACCAGCATGCGATTCAGGAAGGCTGCCTGGGCCTGGGGTTTATCCAGCTTCGTGACGTTCTCGGGGGTGCGCAGCACCGCATCCACCCAGTTCTTCCTGCCCACGATCTTCACCTTCTGCATCGCCAACTTGGTGTTGAACTGGGTGATCTCATCGTTCTGGCTGGCCACGGCCTTCTTCGCCTTCTCTACCGCCTCGTCGGCGGCTTTGACCATCCCCTCGACCTCCTTGCGATTGTCGCTCAGCAACTTGGTGACCTTCGGCGCGTTGGCGAGGTTCTGTTTGTGCACGGGCAGGGCGGCGGCGATTTGGGCCAGTTCCAGTTCATCCTGCTGGGCCTGGGTGCCCCTCGCGTTGAACTCGTCGGCCTCCTTCTTGGCGAGCTTCCGCTTGCTGGTCTTGATCTCGTCGTACTCCGCCTTGAATGCGGCAACCTTGGCCTCAAGCTCCTTCTTTCGTGGTTCTGTCTTAGCCACATAGTCACCCGAATCCTGGGCGGCCTTCTTCCACTGGGCATCTATGGGCGCCTGGGCCTTCTCCAGATCGACCATGGTGGCGCGGGCGGCCTGAGCCCGTTTCTCCTGGATCTCCAGAGCCTTCTCCCACTGCCCGGTTTCGGAGGCGACGTTGGCATAGAGGCGATAGAGCGACATCAGGCCCTGGGCGTTGTCCAGGCTCAGTCCGATGGCCTTCGGATTGGAGGCGTCGAAGGCGGGCCGTTCCGCCGGAATCAAACCCTGTACCTTGACCAGGGCGTCCTGGGACTTCAGCTCTTTTAGCATCTGGTTGATGCCAGGGAGTTCGGCATTGAACCGCTGAGCGAGGTCAAGGTTGGCGGGGACCTGGGCGACCAGGGCCACGGTGGGGAGGAGTAGGAAGGGCATTAAGCGCATGGGCACTCCAGAAAAAGTCCAGGCTCCAGGGTAGCGAAAAGGCGAGAGCGGGGTGATCTTCCTCGAGAAGTTGTGACGGGGTCAGGTCTTGGTTCGCTTCTCCTCAAGCTCCAGCCATTCCATTTCCGTGATCTCCAGCGTGGCTTGGGCCGCGTCCCGATCCTTCAGGGCCTGGTGGCCGGGGCTGTCGGGACGGAGAAAGGCGGCGGGATCGGCAAGCAGGGCATCCAGTTCCGTGGTCCGCGTGTGGAGGATCGCCAGGGTCTCCTCAACCTCATCGAGGCGCCGCTGTTCCTTCTGGGAAAGGCCCGGTTTCCGGGCTTTGACCCCCTCGATCCGCTGGGCCGCGCGGGGAAGTTCTGCCTTGGGCGGCACCTGAGCCGCGGCGCGGGCCTCCCGGAGGCTGCGCACGGTGGAGGGCGGCCCCTCGTAGAGTTCCCAGCGGGGCGTCCCCCCTTCGTTCCAGGCCAAGGTATGCGTGGACACCTGGTCGAGAAAGAACCGGTCATGGCTCACCAGGACCAGGGTGCCGCCGAATTCGAGGAGGGCCTCCTCGAGGTTCTGGAGGGTGGGGATGTCCAGGTCGTTGGTGGGTTCGTCCAGCACCAGCAGATCAGCGGGGCTGAGCATGGCCTTGGCCAGAAGCAGGCGGTTGCGCTCGCCGCCGCTGAGGGTCGACGCGGGGCGGGACTGCTGGTCCACGGGGAAACCGAAGCGCGTGAGGTAGACGTGGGCGAGCACGCTGCCACTGCCGGTCTCCACGATGGAGGCGCGATCCGCGAGGTTATCGAGGATGCTTCGGGCCCAGTCGAGCTCTCCGCGTCCCTGGGAGATGGCCGTGACGGCGAGTTTCGGATGGCGGGCCACCTCACCGCGGGTCGGTTCCAGTTCCCCCAGCAGCACCTTCAGGAGCGTCGACTTCCCGCATCCGTTGGGCCCCAGCAGGGCGATGCGCATGCCCCGTTGGAGGCTGAGATCTAGCTTGCCCAGCAGCTCCATGCCCCCGGGATAGGCGAACTGGATGCCCTCCGCTCTGATCAACGCGTCGCTGCGGTTGCCGCCCTTCGCGAACGTGAGGCCCTGGCGGATGTCCAGACGGGTGCGGTCTTCTACGGTGTCCTTCAGATCCAGCACGTCTTGAATGCGAAGCTTGGATTTGCGGGTGCGGGCCTTGGCGCCGCGCCGCAGCCAGGCCATTTCGCGGCGCAGGCGGTTCTGCATGTGCTCGGTGAGCCGGGATTCGCGGAACTCGCGGTCGGACTTCTCCAGCAGGTAGTCGCTGTAGTTGCCCTCGTAGTTGCTGAGGCGGCCTTCTTCGAGTTCCAGCATGCGGTCCACCACGCCATCCAGGAGGTGCCGGTCATGGGTGATGAGGAGCAGGGCGCCCTGGAATCCCTGGAGCCAGGCTTCCAGCTTCTCCACCTGCTCGGGATCGAGATGGTTCGTGGGCTCGTCCAGGATCAGCACGTCCGGGTCCTTGAGCCAGGCTTGCGCCAGGGCCACGCGCTTGCGCCAGCCCCCCGAGAGGGATTCCACCAGAACATCCAGGTCCACCAGGCCCCAGGTGGTCTGGGCCTCCTTCAGCCTGGGCTCCAGGTCCCAGCCCATGTGGGCCAGATGGTGCTCCACGAGATCCAGTTCCATGTGCAGTCGGGCTTCCAGACCCCGATCCTGGCTCCCCTGCTGGTGGAGAATCTCGTGGATCTCGCCGTGGCGTTTGATGAGGGCGGCGTGGTCGGCCAAGGCGAATTCCAGGGCCTGGCGCACGGTGGCGTCTGGGGCGAAGTGGGGATCCTGGGCGAGCCTAGCCACGCGCAGGCCCTGGGTGGTGACCACTTCGCCGGAGTCGGGGGTTTCCTCGTGGGAGAGGATCTTGAAGAGCGTGGACTTCCCGGTGCCGTTGCGCCCGATGAGGCCGACCTTCTCGCCCTGCTGAAGGCCGAAGGAAAGGTCTTCCAGGATGGGCTGAGCGCCATAGCGCTTGCTCACCTTGACCAGACTGAGGGCGATGGCCATGAAAACTCCTAGCCCTCCAGTTTCCCACGGGAAGGGGAAATCCCTGTGCACGGAAAAGGAACCCCTCCCAGGCGTTAAACTCCTTCCATGACCGACCGCCCATTCCGCATCTCCATCATCGATTACCTCAACTCGGCCCCCCTCAACTACGGATTCAAGCGGGGCCTGGGCTTCGAGCATTTCCACCTGAA
>JANXYT010000117.1 GCA_025355915.1 Holophagaceae bacterium | reverse complement strand
CCAAGGCCGAAGGACTCTCCCTGAACGCGCTTCTCCAGATGGCCGCCGCCGAATACCTCGTGCATCACCGGGGCGCCTGAGGCCTCTGACTACCCCATGTTCGCCCTCGGCATTTCCGATTTCAGCCTCGGTGAAGGCGTGTACCCGGCGGCGCAGCTGCTGCGGCTGGCCCGGGCCTTGGGCTACCGCGACCTGGTCTGCTGGGACGCGGGGATGGCGGGCTATCCGAAGCTGCGCGACACGCTGGAATGGATCCACACGTCCCGCGAACTCGAAGGCCTGCCGCCGGATCCCGAATGGACGGGTTTCCGCCTGCACCTGGGTTGCCGCTTCAGCTGGCGGGGCCACGACTATGGCGCGCTGCCCTTCAGTGCTAAGGGCTACGCGGCCCTGAACCGCCTGCTCACGGCCCAGGCCCATGAAGGCATGATGCCGCCCATCCCAGGCCTTGGTGAGGCCGAACCGCCCCGGGAGTGCGTGCTGCTGGCGGAGGACCGGGCGGGGCTGGACGCCCTGTTGCGGGAAGGCTTCGAGGCCGCCCTGCTGGGCCACCCCCGCCGGGCGCAGGAGGCCCGCGCCGCGCTGGCGGACGGACTGGCCGTGGTGGCGCCCCAGGTGCTGCGCTTCCGCACGCCCGAAGGCCTGGAGATGCACCGGCTCAAGCGGGCCATCGCCCAGCAATCGACGCTGATCCGCACTGAGGCGCTGTGGGAGCCCGCCGAGGCCGCCGTGCCTCGGCGCGACTGGGAAGGACGCTTTCCCTTCGCAGAGCCCGCCGTGGCGAAGGCCACGGCCAACCTGGTGGAGCGCATCGCGGGATGGAAGCTCCACTGGGGCCAATGGGAGGTGGCGCGGCCTTTCGGTCATGACGGGGGCGGCCAGGACGACGCCGACCTCGATGCCCTCCTGCGCGAGCGCGTGCGCGCAGGCGTGGCGGAGCGGTTTCCCGTCCTGCGCGGTGACATCCTGGCCCGCATAGAGCAGGAGCTGGAGCTCATCGCCTTCAAGGGCTTCGCCCGCTACTTCCTGCTGGTGCAGGACATCGTGCAGGCGCTGAAGCACGAGGGCCTCCCCAGCCGCATCTGCGGGCGGGGCAGCGGCGCGGCCTCGCTGGTGAGCTACGCGCTGCACCTCAGCAATGTGGATCCCGTGGACACGAACTTGATGTTCGAACGCTTTCTCACGAAGGAGCGCCAGGATCCGCCGGACATGGACATCGACTTCGCCTGGGACGAGCGCGACCGCGTCATCCAGGCCGTCTTCGAGCGCTACGGCCGCCATCGCGTGGCCATGGTGTCCAACCACGCCTTCTTCAAGGCCAAGGGCGCGCTGCGGGCCGTGGCCCAGGCCCACGGGCGGCCCGAGGGCGAACTGAAGCAGCTGGCCCGCCTGGTGCGCGGCTGGGAAGGGGGCCTGGAGCGGGCGTCCGAGAACCCCGCCTGGGACGTGATCCTGCGCCAGGCGGCGGCGCTGAGGGGCCACTTCCACCAGTTCTCCGTGCATCCCGGCGGCACCATCGTGACCCCCGGCCCCATGTGGGAGCACGCCGCCTTCCAGCCCGCGCCCGCGAAGGAGAAGGTATCCACCACCACCTGGGACAAGGACGGTGTCGAGAACTATGGCCTGGTGAAGATCGACCTGTTGGGCAACCGCAGCCTCGCCGTCATCCGCGATGCCTATGAAGTGTTGGGGGACGCTGTGCCCGCCGACATCGGCACCCATTCCCGCCACGACCCCGATACCCAGGCCCTGCTGGCCCGGGGCGACAGCATCGGCGTCTTCTACGTGGAAAGCCCCGCCACGCGCCAACTCCAGCAGCGGGTGCGGAAGGGCGACTTCGAGACGCTGGTGATCCACTCCAGCCTCATCCGCCCCGCCGCCTACCGCTGGGTGGATCGCTACGTGAAGCGCTCCAGGGGCGAGGAGGTGTGGGAGCCCAGCGATCCCGTCTTCTCGCACCTGCTGTCCGAAAGTTTCGGCGTGCTGGTCTACCAGGAGGACGTCATCAAGGTCTGCGTGGAACTGGCGGGCTGGAGCCACTTCGAGGCCGACCAGCTCCGTAAGCTCCTCGGGAAACCCGACTGCGACCCCAAACTGCCCTTCTTCGAGGCGCGGTTCCGGCGGGGCTGCGCCGAGCGCAGCGTGCGCGCGGCCACCGTGGACGAAGCCTGGGACATGATCCGCACCTTCACGGGCTACTCCTTCTGCAAGCCGCATTCGGCCAGCTACGCCCAGGTGAGCTTCGAAAGCGCCTGGATCAAGGCCCACCACCCGGCCGTGTTCTTCGCGTCGGTCATCACCAATCAGGGCGGCTACTACCCTGCCATCGCCTATCTGGGCGATGCCCGGCGCCACCGTCTGGTGGTGCGGGGGCCCGATGCCAATGCTTCCGCTTGGCCCTTCACGGCCGAGGGCGAGCAGGCCCTGCGCGTGGGCCTCATGCAGGTGCGCGGCGCCCAGGAGAAGGAGGTGCGCGAGCTGCTGGAGGAACGTGAGCGCAGCGGTCCTTTCGACACCCTGGACGAATTGCTGGGCCGGGTGAAGCTGTCCGTCATCACGGCCGAAGCGCTGTGCGCCGCTGGGGCCTTCGACCGCTGGGCCCCGGACGGCGACCGCACCCGCCTCATGTGGGCCCGCCTGGGCGGTGTGCCCCCAGGCGTGCGCCCGCGCCCGACCGACCCCTTCGACCGCGCCGATCTGGAGCTGGACACCATGGGCCTTACCCTGGAACTCCATCCCGCCGCCCTGGCCAGGGTGCGCAAAGGCGGGGGCCCCGACCGCGCCGCCCATGTGGCCAAACCCAATCGCCATTTACGCTTCTGGGCCCTCGTCGTAGCGGACAAGGAAGTGGGCACCGAAACAGGTGAGCGCATGCAGTTCATCACCTTGGAAGACGACACCGCCCTGTGCGAAGCCGTCGCCTTCCCCGACACCCTCCGCCGCCGTCAGCGACCGTTCCGCGTGGGCGACATCGTGCCCGTCAGCGGGAGGTTGACCTTGCAGGATGGGCTGGCGGTGTTGGAAGTGGGGTGAACCGCCCTCACTGGGCGGGCTCGGCCGCGGGGCTGGGCGGGGCCGGGAGTGCCTTGGGGGTGGGGAGGATCATCTCTCCCGTGGAGCGCATCAGCAGCGTGTACACCATGTTGGGCAACAGCCGGCCATAGAGGGCCTGGCCATGCATGGCCTTCACCCCCGCCTGCTTGGCGAGCTGCTCGTTGTTGGCCACCTCCCAGAACCGCGCCCAGAGATCCCGCTCGAAGGGCGTGGGGGCCGTCCGGCCCGCGTAGACATCGGGGGGGAGGCCATTCCGATCCAGAACGTACCCGTCGTCGGGCTTCACCCGGTTGGTGAAGATGCGCCGGAAGAGCAGCAGGGCCTTCCCCTTCAAGGGATCGCCCGCTTCCACGAAGTGGTCCTCGAACTTGATGATCAACGTATCCACGTAGACTTCATCGCCCTTGATCTCCAGCTCCCGCTGGGCGCCCACCACCCCGCCCTGGGGATCCAGCTCCGTGAACCGGAGCTTGTTGA
>JANXYT010000093.1 GCA_025355915.1 Holophagaceae bacterium | reverse complement strand
GTCCAACTGGTCCTCAGGATGCAGGGAATCCAGGCTGCGGCGGGCCAGCCAGGCGCTGCGGGCCCGGTCCAGATCGGCCTGCGAGAATCCCCGCCGACGCAGCGCATCCAGCCGCTCGTGGAGCAGGGACCAGGTGCCGGGCCCGGATGCACCTGGTTCGGCGTCCAGGGTCGCCACGAGATAGCCGTCAGCCATGGCGATGCTCACGGGGGAGAGCGCGACCTCGCCTGGCACCAGGAGGCTCAGCAGGCTGGCAGCTTCCGCCGCGAGGTCGCCGGGCCGAGCCGCCACGGCCTGAACCCTGAATCCCAAACCCGGCACGGTGACCCGCGGAAGTCCTTTCGGGGGCTGGGTGGAATGGACCGGGGCAACGAGGCGAGGTGGCTTCACGGACGGGGGGGGCTCCTGGGCCCTCCAGGACCCCAGGCTCAGCAGCACCAGGCGCTTGGCCTGCTCCAGTCCGAGGTCGCCATGGAGCACCAGCACCGCCCGGTCGGGCCGGAACACCCTGGCCCGGAAGGCGAAGAGGTCCTCGAGTGTGATGGCTCCCAGGCTGGTGAGGGTCGGCCGCGAATCGGGATCCTGGATCAGCGCCTCCCGCAGACGGACCTGGGGTGAGGCTTCCTTCCGCTCTTCATCCTGCCAACAGGCCAGCCGCTGGGCCTCCAGGATCAAGGATTCGAACACGGTCCGCAGCAGGCGATCGGCCAGCAACCCCAGGGCGCGGTCCTGGTCCCGGCTCCGGGCCACCAGCTGCCAAGACAATCCATCCGGCTCCCGGGAATGCGTGAGCTGGATTCCGGAGTCCTCCAGGGTCCGATCGAAGTCTTCAGCCTTCAGGTCGGCCGCATCCGAACGACTCAGCATCCTCATCATCAGCTGGGGAAGCCCTTGGCAGCCCGGCGGCGTATCCGCGGGCTCGAGCCTCAGCTGGAGCCGCGCCCGAATCAGGGGACGTTCGTGGTCCTCCAGGAGCAGCACCCGCAACCCGTTGGGAAGGGTGAATCTCTGGAGCTTCGGCTGGGCCTGGAGCGAGAGGGTGGCGGCCATGAAGGCCCACAAAAGGGTCCTCACGGCTTAGCCGGGGCGAGTTGTGCCTGCAGCAACTTCAGAGTGCGAAGGCGTTCCTCCGGGCTCAGCATGCGCAGCTGCCGGAGCCCCTCGGAGACGAGGTGCTCGCGTTGGGCCGGATCCTCGAAGCGGAGGGCGGCCAGGGCTGTGAGCACCCGGGTGATCTCCGCGTCGAGCGGATCCAGCCTCGTGCCGAGGGTGGGTTCCAGCAACACCGTGGTGCGGTGGCTCGGGGTCAACCAGAGGCGGGCCGCCGCCTGGACGGCCTCCGGCGCCAGCGCACGCAGGCGTTGGATATCCCGTTCCATCAGCCGCCAGTCCCCGGATTCCGCCCAGGCGCCGCCCAGGGCTTTGGCCATGGCGGCGGGCTCGTCCATGATTTTCAGGTGGTCCGTTTCCAATTGGGCTAGGGCCCGCAGCCATTCCTCCTGGGGGATGGGATCCTGCTGGAGGCGGAGGATCTCGCCATGCAGCGCCCCCTCGATCTCCGCCAGGCTGTGGCCATCGGCGGGCCGCAGATCGGCCACCAGCAGGCCGGGAAACCGGCCGCCGGGCAGGTCCATGCGCAAATCCACCTGCCGGACCAGGGCCTTCTGGCGCTCCAACCGGACAGGCAGGCGGCTGGCCTGCCCCCCCCCCAGCAGGTGGGCGGCCATTTGTAATGCCAGGTGATCCGGGTGATGACGGGACGGAATGCGCCAGCCCACCAGAAGCCGGGGGGTGCCTCCCAGGGCGGCCTGTACATGCCGATCCCCGAGGTCCGCTGGAATCTCCGGCAGCACCGCTTCCTCCCCATGGGCGGGGACGGGCAGCGATCCCAGGTGGCGCTCCACCAAGGGCAAGGCCCTTTCCAGACTGAGGCCGCCGATGAGGATGATGGTGAGATGGTCTGGGCTCAAGGCTTGGCGGGCGTAGGCCCTCAGGTCGGACCAGCGGAGGGCCTCCAGGGCCAGCAGGTGGTCCGCGAGATCCCGGCCATAGGGATGTCCAGGCAGGGCAGCGCCCCGGAGCATGGCCAGCCCTTGGGGACCCTGGGTTCGGAGGTCCGCCGCGAGCGCTGCACGGACCTGCGAGAAGCGGCTGAGCTGGAGCGTCTGGAGGCGCTTGGCCTCGGTGCGGCACCAGAACTCGAAGGCCTCCTGGGGAAGTTCCATCTGGGCCATCAGGGCATCCGCGGTGGCTTCCGCGGTCTGGCGTCCCCCTCGGGCGGCATAAGGGTCGGACAGGGGCGACGGGGAGAAGGAGGCCTTCAACCGGGACTGGGCAGCTTCGAGGTTGGCTTCCAGGGCCGGCAGCTGCGAGGCGCCGGTGGGATCCCGGCGCAGGGGGAGGCGCTCCAGACGGAGGGCTTCCAGCAGGCCTTCCTCCTGCTTGAGCAGGGCCTCCAACCCGGGCTGGCCCTTCGCCAATTCCAGGTCCTCGGGCCAGGTGGCTCCGAACAAGGCACGGGCCAGCAGCTCCGTGGCCCCGGCGGTGGCGGTGGATTCTTCCGCCCAGCCACCCCGAAACACCAGGGTCGCGTGGAAGGCGGAAAGGCCAGGCCGTTCCACCACCAGCAGGCGGGCGCCGTTGGCCAGCCGCCGTTCCTGCACCTCCGTGGGGCGGGGCACCTCGGCGTGCAGGCTCAGGGCGGTGATGAGGATGGGTAGCAGCAGGCGCATGGCACCCAGAGTACTACCGGTATCACTTCACGCGGATGCTGCCGTTGGTGGTTTCAAGACGGATGGATTGCATACGGCCCGGCACCCTCACATGGGCGCTGTGCTTGGTCTGCTCGAGCACCTGGGCGCCCGGAATCTTGACCTCCAGCGATCCATTGCTGTTCTCAGCCACCAGATCGCCGGTGGCCTTGCCCAGGTCAACCTCGATGCTGCCGTTGGTGGATTCGAGGTGGATGCCTTCGCCCCAACCATCCAGGTTACGGGCGCGGATCGAACCGTTGGTGGTTTCCAGGCGGATGCCGCCCTCAATGTCTTCAAGCACGATGCGGCCATTGGTGGTGCTGCCCTTGAGGCGGGCGGACAGGCTGCGGGCCTCGATGGGGCCGTTGGTGGTATCGACGTGCACCTCGCCGCGGATATGGCTCACCTGGATGCTGCCATTGGTGGCTTCACAGCGCGCAAAGCCTTCCAGATTTTCGGCCGCGACGGTGCCGTTGGTGGTGCGGAAGTGGCCCTGCAGCCTGCGGGGCACCATCAAGGTCATCTCGCAGCGGGGGCTGATGTAGACGCCGAAGCTCCAGGAGGGCTGTTGGAAGACCGCCTCGATATCGAGGTCCGGACCCTTCCGCTGGAGCACCAGTTCCACCCGCCGCCGCTCGCTATCGCGGATCTGGGCCGTGAGGGCGACCTCGCTCTTGTCCCAGCCCGTGACCCGGATGCCGCCGTTGCGGTTCTTCACCCACAGCTTGGATCCGGGGGCCAAATTCTCGGTCCTTTGCTCGGTGCGGGAACTCGAAGGCACATCCACCCCGATCATGGGGGCGGGCGGCGCGGGCGGGGCCGGCGGCGGGGGCGGCGGTGGGACCTGGGCCAGCAGGGCGCTCCCGACCAGGAATAATGGGATCCAGCGGCGAAGGGCGGTCATGGCTGCTCTCAAAAGAACCAGGGCGGGCCTGGGTACGAAGTTCACGGTCAGGGGACTCTGTCGTTTAGTCAGGTTACCCTGGAAGGTCCCCCCGGAGCCTGCCGTGTCTGCCTACATCCTGTCCGCCACCCGTACCGCCGTCGGCACCTTCGGGGGTGGCCTCAAGCCCCTGAACGCCGTGCAACTGGGCGCCCTGGCCATCACCGAGGCCCTGGTTCGCGCCGGTGTCGAGGGATCGGCCGTGGGCGATGTGGTCCTGGGCAACGTCCTCCAGGCTGGCAGCGGGCAGAATGTGGCCCGCCTGGCGGCCCTGAAAGCCGGCCTGCCCCATGCCACCCCGGCCCACACCACCAACCAGGTCTGCGGATCGGGTCTCAAGGCCGTCGCCCTCGGCGCCCAATCCATCCTCATGGCCGATGCCGAATGGGTGGTGGCTGGTGGTACAGAAAGCATGTCCAATGCCCCCTATCTGCTGCCCGCCGCCCGTTGGGGCGCCCGCATGGGCAACACCCAGCTCATCGACAGCATGATCCAGGACGGCCTCTGGTGCGGCCATGGCGATACCCACATGGGCATCACCGCGGAGAATGTCGCCGCCAAGCACGGCATCAGCCGCGAGGCCCAGGACGCTTTCTCGCTCCAGAGCCAGAGGAAGGCCGCTGCGGCGCAGGCGGCGGGCGCCTTCGACCGGGAGATCTTCACGGTGACGCTGGCGGGCAAGAAGGGCGATGTGCTGTTCAACCGCGACGAGTACATCAAGGCCGAT
>JANXYT010000087.1 GCA_025355915.1 Holophagaceae bacterium | reverse complement strand
ACCCACGCCTCCGACGGAACCTTGAGCCTAGCCGCGCGCTTCATACGAATTTGCATTCAAAAAATAAGGAACACCACCAAGGCACCAAGGGCACCAAGAAAAGCCAAAGCCACTTCCCGTGCAGTTCTTGGTGACTTGGTGTCTTGGTGGTGAAAGATCTGTTCCTTTTGGCCTGAACGCTTATTGGTATCAGAGCGATTGAAGGAAGGTTTCCACCCGCTCCCAGTCCCGCGTCACAGGGAAGGGTGGCAGGGCGGCGCGCACCTGGGCCGCATAGCGCTTTCCCAAGCGGTCCTCGCTGGGCAGCATCAGGCGCGGGTCCAGCACGGCCACCACGCCGCGATCATGGCGGGTGCGGATGAGGCGGCCGATGCCCTGCTTCAGCTTCAGCGTCATCTGCGGCACCTGGATGCCGATGAAGCCGAGGCCATCGCGCTGGGCGTCGGCTTCGCGAATGCGGGCCTGCAGCACGGGATCGTCCGGCGGGGCGAAGGGCAGGGCCGAGACCACCACGAGGCTCAGCGCGTCGCCCGGCAGGTCCACGCCCTGCCAGAAGCTGGCGAGGCCCAGCAGGGCCGCGGAAGGGGTCGTGCGGAACCGCTCCATCAGCTGGGTGCGCGAGAGGCCTTCGCCCTGCACGAAGAAGGTGATTTCCGGCAGGGCCTCCTCCAGGCGGGGCCGGAAGGTGGCCAGCATCTTGCGGCTGGTGAAGAGCAGCAGGGCCCGGCCCCGGCTGGCCCGCAGCATGCGCTCCATGGCGGCAAGCGAAGCCTCGATCCAGGCGGGGTCGCCCACGCCGCCGCCGCTGCCCGGGCGCCGTTCCGGCAGATCCGGCGGCACGAAGAGCAGGCCCTGGGTTTCGAAATCGAAGGGACTCTCCACGTGCTCGGCGGCTTCCACCTCGGGTTTGGTGAACCCCAGGCGCAGGCCCAGGCCGTTGAACCCGCGGCCATCGCGCAGCGTGGCGCTGGTCAGGATCACGCTTTCGAAGCCGCGGCGCACGTGCTGGTGGAAGAAGGGGCGCACATCCACGGGATTCGATTTGAAGTGGACGAGGTGGGCGCCCTCGCGACTGAGTGTCGATACCCAGCCATCGGGTTGAGCAAATATTTGCTCCATGCGCGAAAAGGCCGTGCCCACCCGCTCGGCCAGGCGCAGCCATGAGGGATTCTCGGGATCGGCCGAGGCTAGGCGGCGCGCCTCCATCCACAGCGGGTGACCCGCCTCCACCCAGACCCCCACGGCATCCGCCAGGGCCTTCATCTCCGGGCCGGGGCTCAGCAGGGGCAGCACGCCGCCTTCCAGCGGCACCCAGGACAGGATGTCGGACCAGGCGCGTTCCCAGGGTTCCAGCAGAACCGCCAGACCGGCGCCCTGGCCCTTGGTGGCGTCCCGCAGGTCCGTGAACAGCAGGTTCATGGCGCGGCTGGACCAGGCCTCGGCGCAGCTTTCCGTGAGCTGCTCCTCCAGGTCGTGGGCCTCGTCGAGGATGAGCACCGGCGCGTCCGGCAGCACCTGGCCGAAGGCGGATTCACGCAGCACGCGGTCCGCCAGCAGCAACGCATGGTTGACGATGATGAGATCAGCCTCGGCCACCGCCGCCCGCAGCTTCGTGAGGTAGCAGTCCTCGTAGCGGGGGCACTGGCGGCCCGTGCAGCGTTCGGCCCGGGCGTTGACCTTGTCCCAAAGGGGCGATTCGCCCTCGCCGAAACGCCCAAGGCCCTCGCGATCGCCGTCCTGGGTCTCGAGCGTCCAGCGCTGGAGGGCCAGCCAAAGCTGCTGGTCCCCGCGGGTCATTTCCAACTGTGCGTCAGAGGACACCGCCTCCCAGGCCGTGCGGCACAGGTAGTTGGCGCGGCCCTTGGCCAGCACGGCCTTGACGGGCCGTCCCAGGATGCCCGCGGCCCGGGGCACATCCTCCTCCAGCAGCTGGCGCTGGAGCTGTTTGGTGCGCGTGGCCACCAGGATGGGATGGCGGCCCGCCGCCAGGGCCGGCACCAGGTAGCCCAGACTCTTGCCGGTGCCCGTGCCCGCTTCCACGGCCTGGATCACCGCCTCGGGCCGGGCATCCGGCTCACCGCCAGCACTCCGCCATGTCTGGAACCGGGCCGTGCCATCCACCACGGTGTTGTGCACCAGCTCCGCCATGCGCCGCTGGCCGGGCCGGTCCTCCGCGCCGGGAAAGCAGGCGAAGATCCGGCCCTCCGGCGGGGCAAAGTAGCGATCCATGGGGTGCGCCATCCCCCTAGTGTCGCGGAAGGGCGGAAAAAGAGCGAATCCGATTTCTTTTAACTCTATCCAAATGCATTTAGAAGAAATGTTGAAACCGCAGATGACGCAGATTTCGCAGATGGGCCCAGGTCTTTTATCTGCGCCCATCTGCGTCATCTGCGGTTAAACAGATCACTTTCAAACGAACGAGTACTCAAGCCTGGAACTATTTGTGGTACTCCTTCCCCCGGATGATCGTGAAGGCCCGGTACAGCTGCTCCAGAAACATCACGCGGGAGAGCTCGTGGGGGAAGGTCATGGGCGACAGGCTCATCTGTTCGCGGATCTCTTTTTTCAAGCCGGGATCGAAGCCGTGGCTGCTGCCCAGGGCGAAGGCCAGGCTTTCCCCACGGTCCATGCGCTCTCCCAGCCACCGGGCCAGGCCCTCGCTGTCCCGCAGCTGGCCCTCGGGCGTGAGCAGCACGGGACACCGCACCGCCGCCAGCCGGGGCCGGAGACGCTCCGCCTCGTCCTTCAGCTGCCGGACCGCATCACCCTTGCCTTCGGGCAGCTCGGTCAGCTCCATCCGGGCGTAGGGCCGGAGCATGTCGAGGTAGTGGCGTTCCAGGCTCCGGCAGGGTTCCAGGCGAAGACGGCCGAAGGCGAGGAGGGTAACGGGATACATGATCCCATTGTGATGAATTTCCCTTGGCAGCGCAGCGGGATGGTTCCACCATCCATTCAATCAACCCATTCGGAGGTTTCCTGATGCGCCGTTCCCTGATGCTGACCCTCGCCAGCCTGCTCCTCGTCCCTGCCTTCGTCGGATGCGGGGGCGACGAGATTCCCACGACCGCGCCGGCTTCAGCCAAGGAACCCGCCGATATCCTCTACCACCTGCAGTACCTGGCTGTGCGCAAGGACTACAAGCACGCCGCCCTCATGGCCCCCATCACGCCCGACGTGGTGTATCCCTCTGCCATGCACTTCCACCGCCAGGCCAAGGAACTGGGTCTCACGCTCACACCCGAGGAGCTGAAGGGCCTGGGCATCGAGCACTTGGCCGCCAAGCTCGACGAGCTGCCGGGTGGCCCCTCCGATGACTACCCGGTGAAGGACGCGCGCCTCGCGTTCAACGCCGGCCTCTACCGGCTGACGAAGGGCCTCACCGCCAAGTCCTGGGGCAAGATGCGCCACATGGGCATCACGGACAACGTGGCTGGGCGCCAGTACGGATCCCAGTCCATCGTGAAGGACATGACCATCGGGTTTGACGGCAAGAAAATCATGACCGTCAGCTGCCTCAAGAAGCCCGATGGCACCTTCGGTATCTCCTACCTCCGCTATGAGGTCTCCCTCAAGGGCCTGAAGCAGGACTGAGCTTCGCTCCGCCGCAGCGCCTCCGACCCCCAGGGGAATCCGGAAGCGGCTTGAACGGTACTTCTTTGGTGAGCTGGGAATAGGACCCGCGTCGCGGGCCCTATTCTAAATAGGCTTTACCCTAGCTCGGGCCGCGCACGCGGCCCGAGCCCCACCGGGACCCCCATGCACATCACCGCCC
Source organism: Holophagaceae bacterium (assembly GCA_025355915.1). Taxonomy (GTDB): domain Bacteria; phylum Acidobacteriota; class Holophagae; order Holophagales; family Holophagaceae; genus Geothrix. The sequence continues at coordinate 321 of JANXYT010000087.1, read as the reverse complement.
ACTACACCCTCACACCCGCCGAGGCCCTGCGCGGCACCCGGGCGTTCAAGCGGCTCGGGTACCTCGTCTCCGTAGGAGCAGGCTCGGCCCTGATCCTGCTGGGACTCGTCAGCACCCTGGCGTCCAAGGGCCCACGCGGTCCCGCCCTCATCATGATGCTCAATGGCCTGCTCTTTGTCCTGCTTCCCGAGGCCGTCCTCCGCTGGGCCCGCCTGCGTCGCGGAGCCCAGGCCTACACGCCCATGGAGGTGGTGCTGGACGACGAAGGCCTCACCCTGCATACCGAATCCAGCGAGGGCAGCCGGGCCTGGACCTCCTTCG
>JANXYT010000077.1 GCA_025355915.1 Holophagaceae bacterium | reverse complement strand
GCGGTTACGGGCGGGTCGGTCTCCGGTAGTTCGGCATCACCTTCCCCTTGGCGCACTCGAAGATGAGGCTGGTCTGGATGTGGGCCACTTCGGAACGGGTGGTGAAGGCGTCCAGGGCCAGGTCCCGCAGGTGGTGGGCGTCGCGCACGGCCACGTGCACCTGGAAGTCGTGGGTGCCCGCCACGTGGAAGACCATGAGCACCTCGGGCAGGCCGAGGACGTGCTTCCAGAAGGCCTTCACCTGGGCGCGGCTGTGCTGGCGCAACTGCACGGCGATGAGGGCCTGGAGGCCCACGCCCAGAGCCTCGGGATCCACCTCGGCATGGGCGCCTTTGATCACACCTTCGGCCCGCAGGCGCTGCACCCGGGCCAGGCAGGAGGATGGGGCCAGACCCACGGCGGAAGCGAGTTCCTTATTGGACAGCCGGGCATCCTTCTGCAAATGCTCGATCAATACGCAATCAATTCGGTCAAGTTCCATAAATCATATAGTTTCACGAAATCAATTCGGCAGAATGCCGAATTGATCGAACCTACATTTAGGGGACAGGAGTCCCACCATGGTCCATCCCACCGTCAAGCAGTCACTGGAAACCCAGGCCGTGCACGCCGGTCGCGAGGTTCTGCACGAGCAAGGCATCCATGCGCTGCCCATCGACCTCAGCAGCACCTATCCGGTGCAGGATCTTGATGAGGGTGGCCGCAGCCTGGAGTCCATGGCCATGGGCGGCCTGCCCATCGGCAGCCCGGTCTATTCCCGCCTCTACAACCCCACGGTGGCCCGCTACGAGCAGGCCCTGGCCCAGCTCGAGGGCGCCGAGGAATGTGTGGCCTTCGGTTCGGGCATGGCCGCGGTGACCGCCAGCCTCATGGCCGCCAAGCAGCGTGGCAACCACATCGTGGCCGTGCGGCCCATCTATGGCGGCACGGATCACCTGCTCGCTTCGGGCATGTTGGGACTGGAAGTGACCTGGGCCGAGGCCGACGGCATCGCCGCGGCGATTCGTCCCGACACCGCCATGGTCCTCGTGGAGACCCCCGCCAATCCGACCCTGGCCCTGCTGGACCTGGAGAATGTGGTCCGCCAGGCCGGCCAGGTGCCCGTGCTGGTGGACAACACCTTCGCCACGCCGATTCTGCAGAATCCCATCAAGCACGGCGTGACCCTGGTCCTCCACAGTGCGACGAAGTTCCTGGGCGGGCACGGTGACGTGCTGGCGGGCCTGGTGGCCACCAACAACGACTGGGCCACGGAGCTGCGCAAGGTCCGCGTTATCACCGGCAATGTGCTGCATCCGCTCGCGGCCTATCTGCTGCATCGGAGCCTGCCCACGCTGCCCCTGCGCGTGCGGGCCCAGCAGGCGGGTGCCCAGGTGCTCGCCGAGCGGCTGGCCAAGCATCCGGCCGTGTCCGCCGTGCATTTTCCCGGCCTTGCGGGCCAGGATCCCAAGGGCCTGCTGGGCCGTCAGATGCAGGGCCCCGGTTCGCTCATGGCCTTCGAGCTGGTGGGTGGCTTCGAGGCTGCCAGCATCGTCATGGCCGAGGTAAAGCTCATGACACCCGCCGTCTCCCTGGGCAGCGTGGACACCCTGATCCAGCACCCCGCCGCCCTGACACACCGGGTGGTGAATGCGGAGGCCCGGGAGCACAGCGGCGTATCGCAATCCCTTATGCGGCTGTCGGTGGGCCTCGAAGGCCCCGAGGATCTCTGGGCCGATCTGGAGCAGGCCCTGGTCAAGGCCATGGCCCGCACAACTACCCACGCCTGACCTCCAGTAAGGGCAGTGTTTTTACAAGGCTGCCCTGGATACTGGGCAGGCTTGGCCGTATGTTTGGGACCTCCCTTGTGGCCAGAGGAGGTTCCATGGCCAACCAACTCGCAGCCACGGTCTCCGGTGAACATCCCTGGGATCACCATTTCGCCCCTGGTGGGTGGAGGCCAGGTTGGACTGGGACCGGCGACCCCTGTTTGAGAATCATGGGTCAGGCATGATGGCTCCCTCTCCCATACTCGAGGCTCTGTACCGGCACGCCTATCAGGAAGCCGAAGGCTTGGCCCAGGGGACGGAGCTGTCCATGTGGGAGGCTGCGGCCCTCGGTCGGGTGGAAGCGCTGGCGCTGGCGGAGGCCCTTGGGACCAATCTGAGACATCCCTCCCCGGATGGCTTCACGGCCCTGCACCTGGCCTGCTACTTCGGACGCCTCGAGGCTGCGGGATGGCTGTTGGCGCGCGGGGCCGACCCCCGAGCGCCCGGGCCGGGCGGCCTGCAGCCCCTCCATGCTGCCGCGGCGTGCCCAGATGCTGAGGCCGTTCCAGCCTTGGTAGAAACCCTGCTTCGGGCCGGGGCCGACGCGAATGCGGTCCAGCAAGGCGGATTCACGGCCCTTCACGCCGCGGCCCAGCGGGGCTCGCGGGAGCTGGCCGAACTGTTGATCCAGCACGGGGCCGATTCCAACCTCCAGACGGCCAAGGGAGAAACAGCCCAGGATCTGGCCCAGGCCCGGGGCGATGCGGAATGGGCCGAATGGCTTCACGCTCAAGTCTGATTCACCGTCAGGGCGGTGATGCCGCCGAGCCTTTCCATAGGGCAGCCGGGCGAGGTCCGCGAAAGGCTTGATGCGCCCCCATGGGGCCCTGGATGGTGCGCTGCCTTCCTGGTCCGGATGGTGGAAGCCATGGGGGTGCGGCTAGGCTGAAACCTCAGTGACATCCCTCGCTCCGCTTCCGCTTGCCTCCAAGGTCACGGTCCTCCGGGGCCTGGGACCGGCGCGGGCGGCGGCATTGCAGGAAGCCGGCATCGACACGCTGCGGGATCTGTTATGGAACCTGCCGTACCGGTACGTGGATCGCGGCAGCCTGAGACCCCTGGGCAGCCTCGAGATGCGGGGGTTCGACGCCCAGGATTCGGGCCTCGTCACCGTGCTGGGGGCCATCCAGGATCTGCGCCAGAGCACCACACGGGTCCAGCGCATGGCCCTCACGGAGGTGCTGCTGGCGGATGGCACGGGCACCCTGCGCCTCCTCTGGTTCAACCAGCCCTACCTGGGCCGTTCGCTGAAGGTGGGCGACCGCCTCCTGGTGTTCGGATCTCTATTCCTGGGACGGCATGGCCTGGAGATGCGGGGGCCGCAGTTCGAGTTCATGGAGCGGGGCGGGGACATCGGCTGGGTCCGCCGCTACCTGCCCCTCTACCGCAGGTTGGGGCCCCTCCCTGGGCGGGTCCGGCAGAAGCTGGTGGCAGAGGCCCTGACGCGCGCCCACTTCGCCGAGGACTGGCTGCCCCTCGAACTGTCAAAGGACCTGCCGGACACGCTGACGGCCTTGCATCTGCTGCATGATCCCCCCGACGAGAGCGAGCCCCAGGCCCTGGAAGCGGGCACCACCCCCGCCCATCGCCGCCTGGCTTCGGAGGAACTCTTCGCCTTCTCTCTGGGCGTCGCCCTCCGCCGAGCGGGCCGCATGCTGCGAAAGGGCCTGGTGGTGCCCACCTCGCCTGAGCTGCGGGAGCGGCTGAAAGGTTTTCTGCCGTTTCCCCTGACCAGCGCGCAGCGCCGGTCCTTCAAAGAAATCGTGGAGGATCTCACTTCGGGCCGGGTCATGAACCGGCTGTTCCAGGGTGATGTGGGCAGCGGCAAGACCCTGGTGGCCCTACTCTCCATGGCCATGGTGGCCGAGACCGGCGGGCAGGGGGCCCTGCTGGTACCCACGGAAGTGCTGGCCCGCCAGCACGCGGCCAGCTTCCGCCGCTACCTGGGCGAGCAGGCCGGGTCCATGCAGCTGCTGCTGGGTGGCATGAAGGCCGCGGAGAAGCGGGCGGCCCTGGCCCGCATCGCCAGTGGCGAGGCCAGCTACGTGGTGGGCACCCACGCCTTGTTCCAGGAGGCCGTGACCTTCCACAAGCTTCAGCTGGTGGTGGTGGACGAGCAGCATCGCTTCGGCGTGAAGCAGCGCGAGGCGCTGAAAGAGAAGGGCGGGGATCCCCACTGGCTGGTGATGAGCGCCACGCCCATCCCCCGCTCACTGGCCTTGGCCGTGTTCGGCGACCTGGACCAGAGCGTGCTGGACGAACTCCCTCCGGGCCGCCAGCCCATCGCCACCAGGCTGCACAAACCCGAGTTCGCCGAGCGGGCCTGGGAGCAGGTGCGGCGCGAACTCGCCGAGGGCCATCAGGCCTTCGTGGTGAGCCCGAGCATCGATCCCTCCGATGAAGGCAAGGTGCAGCTGCGCGACATCCAGGCCATGGAAGCGCTGCTGCGCGGCATCTTTCCGGACGAAGCCATCGAAGTGGTGCATGGTCGTCTGAAGCCAGACGACATGGCCGCCCGCATGGCGCGCTTCGTGGCGGGTGAGGCGAAGATTCTCCTGGCCACCACGGTGATCGAGGTGGGGGTGGACGTGCCCAACGCCACGGTGATGGTGGTGGATCACGCCGAGCGCTTCGGCCTCAGCCAGCTCCACCAGCTGCGGGGCCGCGTGGGCCGCGGCACTCAGCGCAGTCACTTCCTCATGATCAGCGGTTCCGAAACGGAACGGCTGCAGACCCTGGTGGAAACCCAGGATGGCTTCCGCATCGCCCAGCGGGATCTGGAGCTGCGCGGCCCCGGTGAATTCTTCGGGGTGAAGCAGGCCGGGCTGCCGGACTTCCAGGTGGCCGACCTCGTGCGCGACCGGGCCCTGCTCCTGCGTTGTCGCGAGGCCGCCGACCGCGCCCTGGCCCTGGGGCTCAGCGGGGCCCAAACCGAGTGGCTGAGGCGGGAACAGGCGCGGTTCAAGCTGGCGGAGATCAGCTGAGCGGGCTGCAGGTTGCAGGCGGGATCAGGCCTTCTGCGCCTTGGCGCCGCTGCGTGGTGTCCATGACCCCTTCCCCCGCCATGCTTCTCATCCCCTGTCCGGATCAGCGGGGCAGCGCGGCCCGACTGGCGACCTTCGTGTAAGAGCAGGGCGGCAACAGCGTGGACGTGGACCACCCTTCGGATCTCCGAGGGGGACGCTTCCTGGGCCTGCCCTTCCCCGTACTGCCCATCACCCGGGAGAACAAGGTGGAGCAAGAGACTCGCCAGGAGCCACCCGGACACTGTGGAAGACCTCGTGCGCAAGGGCAAGGACGTGAGGGGGTGATTTGAGCAGGGGGCCGCGAGAAACATCTATGCAGAGATTGACGTGGTAATAAAACGTCATTATATTTCGTATATTCGACAAATTTCATTGTTGATTGTTGCGTTCTACCCCCAGCCTGCCATCGGCTAACTGATGGCTTAATAAGGAGATAGGTAATGAAAAACCTCTCGACTGTCTTTTTCGGAGCTTTGGTTCTGGTCGGGGCCGCGGGATTCGCCACCGAATCCCCGCGGAACTACCTGGTCATGGCCAAGGGGCATGGCCCGGGAAGTACCGACCTGGAGGCCCTCATGACGTCTGCGGGCGCCACCATCACGGGTAGGATTCCCGAGATTGGGGTGCTGATGGCGTCGTCGGCCAATCCGGACTTCCTCGCCATCATCAGTACCGATGCCAGGGTGCAGTCGGCCGCCGAAGATGTGGAAGTGCCCTGGATTCCCAACGAGAAGATTGCCGCGGCCAATGAATCCGATCTTCAGGCCAGCGGCCTCAACAGCGAGCCTTTCTGGGGCTACCAATGGAACATCCGCCAGATCCGCGCCGATCAGACGGCGCTCAACGGCGACCAGGGTTGGGGCGTGAAGCGGGCGCGGGTGGCGGTGCTGGATGCCGGGATCTGGAGTGGCCACCCCGACATCGGTCCCAACGTCAATCTGGCCTTGAGCCGGTCCTTCGTGCCGACTGAGCCTGGCATCGATCCGGTCGTGTTCGGGTTCAACCATGGCACCCATGTGGCTGGGATCATCGCCGCGCCAGTCAATAACCGTGGTGTCCAGGGCGTGGCCCCTCGCGCCGAGATCGTCCCCGTCAAAGTGCTGCGCAGCGACACCGGCAGTGGGTCGTTCTCGTGGCTCATCTCCGGGATCATGTACGCCTCGGGTCCCGACGTCCAGGCCGACGTGATCAACATGAGCCTGGGCGCCACGTTTGATCGCATCAACGCTGGCGGTGGCGGGTCCGGCCCGTTGATTTCCGCCCTCAATCGGGCCATCAACCACGCCACGGCCGCCGGTACCCTGTGCATCAGCGCGGCGGGCAATGAGGGCGTCAATCTCAATAGCCGGCTCTGGTCGATCCCGGCGCAGTCGGGCAATGGCATGGCGGTCGCGGCCACCGGGCCCTACGGGCTGGCCGACTTCGACCGGCCTGCCTCCTACACCAACTACGGCCAGTCGGTCGTCAACGTGGCGGCGCCTGGCGGCGATTTTGCCTTTGGGCCTACCTATCCCTTCGACATGGTGCTGAGCCCGGCGGGACGCACCAGCGGTGGAGTATGGGGCTACTACTTCGCGGCCGGGACGTCCATGGCGGCTCCCCATGTTGCCGGCGTCGCGGCGCTGATCGTGGGCAAGTACGGCAAAATGGCCCCGGCCGAGCTGAAGCGAAGGATCGAGCAGGGCGCCGACGACATCCTCAAGCCGGGTGCGGATCCCTATTCAGGCAAGGGCCGCGTGAACGCCCTCGAATCGGTGCGTTGAAGGAAATAGACAGAACGGATTCAGACGGAGCCGATCCAGCTGGCTCCGTCTGAATCCTTATCCCTTTGCCAGCCGCGCTGAGATGCGTTCCCGCAGCGTTTCGGGCACCAGCTCGGCGAGGTTGCCGCCCATGCTGCCGATCTCGCGGACGAAGCGGCTGCTCACGGCGCTGTATTTCTCTTTGGGCATGAGGAAGACGGTTTCGAGGTCCGGGGCCAGCTTGCGGTTCATGAGGGCCATCTGGAATTCGTACTCGAAGTCGCTGAAGGCCCGCACGCCGCGCACGATGACCACGGCATTCTGGGACTTGGCGAAGTCCACCAGCAGGCCGTGGAAGGAGGTGACTTCCACCTGGGGCAGGGGGGCCACCAGCTCCTTCAGCATGGCCACGCGGTCCTCGACGCTGAAGGCCGAGGTCTTCGCCGGGTTATGCAGCACGGCCACCACCAGCCGGTCCACCAGCTTCGTGGCCCGCTGGATGAGGTCCCAGTGACCGAGGGTCACAGGATCGAAAGAGCCGGGGTAGATGGCCGTCCGCACAGAGGGCTCCTGGAAAGTGGCCTTAGCCTAGCGCAACGGGACAGGAGCGGGTGTCACAGTGCGCGGGTCCGCCGGGATGGAGGTACAGTGGAACCATGAGAACGAAGCCGGAACGGAGTTCCACTTTGGCAAGGCCGAAGCCCGGAGGGCGCGGCACAGGAGGTTCCGCGTGAGCATGAAGCAGGAGCGGAGTGCCACTTTGGCGAAGCCGAAGCCCGCAGGGCACGGCACAGGAGGTGCCGCGTGAGCGAGACACTGAGCATCGGCCTTCTCTTCGGTGGGGAATCCCCGGAGCACGAAGTCTCCATCGTGACGGCGCGGGCCATCGCGGAGCATCTGGACCCATCCCGCTTCACGGTGCGGCCCATGGGCATCGCACGGAACGGCGTGTGGGCCGTGACGGGCGATCCCTTCGCGCGGCTGGCCGCTGGCGAGCTGCCGGAGCGCGGCGCTCATGCGTTCCTGCCCCTGGAAAAGAGGGCCGAGGCGACGCCACTGCCGGACCTCTTTTTCAACGCGCTGCACGGGGCCGGGGGGGAGGATGGCCAGATCCAGGGGTACCTTGAATTGCTGCACCGCCCCTACACCGGTGCGGGCCTGCTGGCCATGGCGGCGGGCATGGACAAATGGATCACCAAGCGCCTTTGGGAATCCGAAGGCCTGCCGGTGGTCCCCTACGTGGGGCTCACCGAGGAGCGCTGGCAGCGTGGGCAGGGGGTCTGCCTTTCGGAGTGCGGAAAGCTCGGGCTGCCTCTCTTCGTGAAGCCTGCGAACCTGGGCAGCAGCATCGGCGTGGAAAAGGTGAAGCGCGCCGAGGATCTGGCGGCGGCCCTGGACCGGGCCTTCACCTTCGACCGGCGGGTCCTGGTGGAGCAGGGGCTGGACATCCGCGAGATCGAGGTGGCGGTGCTGGGGGGTGACGAGCCCCTGGTGTCGAAGCCGGGCGAAGTGATCGTGGCCGACGAGTTCTACACCTTCGAGGACAAGTACCTCCACGGCAGGAGCCACACGGAGATTCCGGCCCAGATCCCAGACGAACTGGCCGACCTGGTGCGGAAATTGGCCGCCAAGGCCTTCGCCGCATCGGATGGCTACGGCATGGCCCGGGTGGACTTCTTCCTGGAGCGGCTGACGGGGCGCGTGTTCCTCAACGAGCTGAACTTCATCCCCGGCTTCACCAGCATCTCCATGTATCCCAAGTTGATGGCCGCCAGCGGCGTGCCCTACGCCGAGCTGCTCACCCGGCTCATTGATCTGGCCCTGGCCCGCCATACCCAGACCGCCGCCAAGCAGAAGGGGTTCCAGTCGGGCAGTGACTGGTTCCGGGGTTCAGGAAAATCGTGAATTCCAGTCAAGTGCGCCCCCAAACCTGCCGATAGACCCCCATGGACGTGGTTGGCATGGCACTTTCGGGTCTGCGCGCCTCCAGCGCGGGGCTGGCCGTGCGGGCCAACAACGTGGCCAACCAGCAGTCGGACGGATTCAAGGCCAAGCGCGTCGACCTGGAGGTTGCAGCCTCGGGGGGGGTGCGGGTCTCGGGTGTCTCCGAGGACCCCACGCCCACCGGCGCGGGCCCCTCGAACGTGGATCTCGCCACCGAAACCGTGCGGGGCATGGTCTTTGACTTGATGTACAAGGCCAACCTCAAGGTCCTCAAGAGCGCGGACGAATTGATGCAGGCCACCCTGGACCTGAAGGCCTAAGGCTTTCTGACAGCCGATAGCTGACAGCTTCAAGGCCGTTTCCACGTACACTAATCCCATGCACGCTCGCACCTGGCTCTCGGTCCTGTCGCTACCTCTGGTGGCCGCTTTCACCTTGCCGGTGCTGCAGCAGGGCAACCCGCCGAAACCGCAACCGAAGCCCAGTGCCAAGGCCGCGATCCAGGATCCGCTGGCGGGTCTGTCCGACATCCAGGACGTGCTTTCCCTCGTGCAGCAGAACTACGTCGATCCCCCGGACATGGAGAAGGTGGTGTCGGGCGGCGTCCAGGCCGTGCTGGAGCGCTCGCACCCGCTGAATGCCTATCTCTCCTCGGAAGACTTGCGCCTGCCCGACCCCGGGCCCGCCGAAGTCGGCCTTGTGGTGGTGAAGCGCCAGATCTACGCCACGGTGGTGGCCGTGATCCCCGGTGGACCCGCGGCCAAGGCCGGCATCCAGGCTGGCGATGTGATCCGCAAGGTGGATGGCGATTCTGTGGGCCGGCTCAGTGCCTGGTCCCTGGAACGCAAGCTGCGTGGCCCAGAGGGTTCCTCGCTCGATCTCTACCGCTACAACGCCACGGGCGACCTCACCAAGACGACTGTGCAGCGGCAGCGGATCGCGCCTGGCGCTGTGACCCTCAAGCAGGGACAAGGTGCCTTGCTGGTCACCCTTCCCGATCTGGCCCCGGGGCGGGCGGAGGAACTGAAGAAACTCATCGCCCGTGCGGACCGGGGGCAGACTTTGGTGCTGGATCTGCGTCAGTGCCAGAAGGGCTCCATGGACGAGGCCGCCGCGATGGCCGGGCTCTTGGGAGCCAATGGCTCTTTCGCGACCCTGCAGGAGGCTGGCAAGCCCGATCGCCCCATCGCTGTGTCCGGCACGGGAATCCCCTTCACCCGTCTGGCCCTCCTGATAGGGCGTTCGACCCTCGGTGCGCCGGAAGTTCTGGTCGCCTGCCTCAAGAAGGGCGGCGCCAAGTCCTTCGGTGAACGAACCCCGGGACTCGGCGTGGAACGCGCCCGGTTCCCCTTGAAACAGGGCGGGGCGGTGGAACTGGTCTCCAAGCGATGGGTGGGGCTCGGCGGCGAGAAACTGGATCGCCAGGGCGTGGTCCCCGAGCAGATCCTCCGCCTGGCCGAAACGGATGACGCCCTGGCCAAGGTGCAGGCGGCTTTGGCGGCGCCCGCACCGGCCCCGAAGGCCGTCTCCCCGGTGCCGGAAGGCACGCCCAAACCTGAACCGGGAGCGGAGCCATCCTTGATCAAGAAGCCGCTGATCAAGAAGCCCCTTCGCTGATGGCGCGAGGCAAAGGCAAACGCACCTCGACCCTGGCCCTGGTGGGCTGGGCCGTGCTCATGCTGGCGTTGGGCCTGGGTGCCGGGCTCATGCTCGGGCAGCAGGGCTGCGGCAAGCGGGAAACGCCTGAAAAGCGCGAAGCCCCCAAACCTGACCCCAAAAAACCCGAGAAGAAACAAGCGGAGCCGAAGGCAAAGCCCAGCTCTGAGGGGGCCAAGCCTCAGAGCCAGGAACCCACACGCCCGCTCCCGCGCCTCGCCCTGGTGATCGACGACCTGGGCTACATCCAGCCGGAGCTGGTGACGCGGTTGTGCAGCCTGCCGCTGGCCTTCAGCGTGGCGGTGCTGCCCTATCAGGAGTACACGCGGGAGAGCGCGGAGATCGCCCATCGCATGGGCAAGGAAGTGATGCTGCACCTGCCCATGGAACCCATCGGGTACCCGGGCCCAGGCCGCGATCCTGGGCCCAATGCGATCCTCTACAACCTGTCGGAACCCGAGGTCCGCCGTCGCGTGCGGATGGCCCTGGATGAAGTCCCGTTCCGCGTGGGCGTGAACAACCACATGGGCAGCCGCATCACGCCGGATCGCACGCGCAAGGGCTGGGTGCTCCAGGAGATCAAGGCGCGGAAGTTCTTCTTCGTGGACAGCCGCACGGAAAAGGACAGCGTAGCCTTCGATGTGGCCGAACAGCTGGGCATTCCCGCCGTGGCGCGACACGTCTTCCTGGATGACGACAAGGCCTTCCCCGAAATGGAGAAGCAGTGGGAGCGGGCCCTCAAGCTGGCCGAGAAGGATGGTTCCGTGCTCATCATCGGCCACATCTACCCCGAAACCGTGGAGGCCCTGGAGAGGCTCGTGCCCCGCAGCAAAGGACAGGTGCGTTTCGTGAAGGCGGGTGATTTGGCCAAGTGATAGGCTGATTCCGGCGATGGCGTCCGCCCCATAACCGCCTGGATGGCTGATGACGCCTGTGGATCCGGGAGGACACAGGCATGGGCATTTATGGTTTTCTAGCGGTCGGAGTCGGGGCGGCGCTGGGGGCGTGGCTGCGGTGGGGGCTCGGTGCCCTCCTGAATCCGCTGGTGCCATCGCTGCCCTTCGGGACCCTGACGGCGAATCTGCTGGGGGGTTACCTGGTGGGCGTGGCCGTCGCCGTCTTCGCCCAGCATCCGGGTCTGGCACCCGAAGCGAGACTGCTCATCATCACGGGGTTTCTCGGGGGGCTCACCACCTTCTCCACCTTTTCCGCGGAAGCGGTGCACCTGCTCACCCGGGGGGAGTATGCCTGGGCGGCGGGACACATGGGCGCGCATCTGGCGGGATCGCTGGCCATGACCATGCTGGGAATATGGACGGTGAAGACCCTCTTGAAAGGCTGAACGCGCGTCATGAAAGGCACCTATCTGATCTTTTTTGTGCAGGAGAACCGGACCCATCACGGGATCCTGGTCTACGAATGGCTGCTGGAACAGGCCCGTCAACTGGGGCTGCCTGGTGGCACGGCCTTCAAGGCCATGGCCGGGTTCGGTCGCCATGGCCTCATCCATGCAGACCACTTCATTGAACTGGCGGGCGATCTGCCGGTACAAGTGACCTTCATGGCCACGGATGAGGAGGCCGAACGACTCCTGGCCTTCCTCCAGGCCGAGGGCATCTCCACCTTCTACGTGCGGATGCCCGCCGAGTGCGGCGTGCTCAACGACCCGGCCCGAGCCTAGGAGCGCGTCCAAGTCATGGGTGGGGCTGCCCTGGGGCGGCAGCCGCCAGGATGCTGCGTCAGGCCCCTAGACCTCAGTGCCCACAGCCACATCCGCCGGTGAAGCGTTCGCTGCCCGCAGCGCGGATCATGCCGATGCCCTCTTTCCCGATCAACACCGACAAACCGATGGCCGCGGCGGCATCCACCCACCAGAGGGCAGGGGCCAGCAGGAAGAGCAGGCTGCCGGCAAAGAGCACCACCGACAGCTGGATGCAGGCCAGGCTGCAGGTGGAATCGGCTTCCAGGGTGGCGCTGTCCAGGGCTTTGGCCGCCCGGAGCTTGGCCCGCCAGAGAAAGGCCATGAACGAAAGGGACAGGGAAGAAATGACGAGGCCCGGCACCGTGGTAGGCGGGTGGCGCTGGGCGGTGATCTGCAGGAGCGCGCCCCCGGTGATTCCCACGGCCAGACAGAGAAAGAGCCAGCCGATGCTCCGCGTGGCCTTCCGTTCGCGTTCGAGGTTGCCGTGGTCCAGCAGCTTCCAGAGCACCAGCAGGGCCGAGGCCACCTCGATGAAGCTGTCGGCGCCGAAACCAAAGAGGGCGATGGAGTCGTCGGCCCAGCCGAAGGCCATGGATATCAGGCCCTCGGCCAGGTTGTAGGCGATGGTCAGGCCGGACAGCCAGAGGGCTCGGCGGCGCCACTGCGCCTGGTTCACGAATGCGGCTCGCGCACCTTGCGGGCCTTCACCAGCACGAGCGTGGACCCGCCGGGCGCACGCTCCATGTGGACCTCGTCCATCACCTGGCGCATGAAGAAGACACCCCGGCCGCCGGGCTTGAGCAGGTTCTCCGGGAGGTTGGGATTCGGCAGGGAATCCAGGTCCACGCCGGGGCCGCGATCCTCGATGCGGATCTCGAAGCGGTCCACCCGGGGGGTGAAGGTCACCTTCACAGGTTTGTCCTTCTGCAGCTTGTTGCCGTGGCGCATGGCATTGGCGATGCCTTCCTGGATGGCCAGCCACAGCCGCTCGCCGTCCTCCTGGTTGAAGCTGAGGTGCTTGAGGAACTCGGCCCCCACCACCTGGATCAGGTCGATGAATCGCAGATCCGTGTTGCAGGTGATGACAACAGGCAGTAGCGCGGGGTGGGCCATGGACGAGCATTCCCTTTCACAGACCGGAAGAACCTAGCCCAAGGTACTTGGAATCCTGCCCAGCGGGCCAGTGGTTTCGCCAAGGCCGGGGTCGCTGTGCCCGGTGTGGGTGAGCGTGCCGCGGGTCACAATTAGGAATTGTAGGTCTTAAATATGGAAATTTATGAAACACTGCTGTCTGGCGAGCGAATCCGCCCTGATGGAGGTTGCAATGAAGGCAAGATGGTGGCTGGTGCTGCTGGTGCTGCTGGCGGGTTTTGGGGTGCTGGGGCTGGGTGGGCGGCAGATCGCCCAGAACGCGCCGCCCATTCCCCAGCGAGTGGTGGCCGAGGATGGCACCCAGCTTGTGGGGCCAGGACAGATCCTCGCCGGCCAGGTCAGCTACCTGGGCCACGGCGGTCAACATATCGGTTCCATCTGGGGCCACGGCGCCTACCTGGCGCCGGACTGGTCGGCCAAGGCGCTGCACCAGTGGGCGGTGCACACCCTCGATGGGGTGCAGGGCCAAGGCGGGTCCATCGCGGATGCCAAAGCCAGCACCCTATCCATATTTCAGAATAATAGGTATGAATCAACCACGGGCACGCTGACCTTGGGTGCGGCCCAGGCCCAGGCCTACCTCCGGACCCGTGCCGAGCTGGCGAAGATCGCTGTGGAAGGCGACAAGGGCGCCGCCATTCCGGCCCGTTGGATTCCCACCATGCAGGAAGGCGAGCGCGTGGCCGATTTCTGGCTGTGGACTGCCTGGAGCGCCGCGGCCCGCCGCCCCGGCGCCAATCACAGCTACACCCAGAACTGGCCCCAGGAGCCCCTGGTGGGGAACACCATCACCCCCATCAGCCACCTCTGGAGCATCCTGTCCATCATCTTGTTGATCCTCGGAGTGGGGCTCATGGTCTGGCACCACGCCCACCAGCCCGCTGAAGCCTTTCCCGATCCCCAACCCATCCCGCCCGCACCGGCCACCCCCAGCCAGCGTTGGTCGGCCCTCTACTTCGCCGTGGCCATGGCCCTGTTCCTGGTGCAGATCGGCATGGGCGTCATGACGGCCCACGATGCGGTGGAAGGCAACGGGCTCTACGGCATGGATCTCTCCCACATCCTGCCCTATGCGGCTTCCCGCACCTGGCACCTGCAGCTGGCGGTCTTCTGGATTGCCACCTGCTGGCTGGCCACGGGGCTTTACCTGGGCCCCAAGCTCAGCGCCAAGGAGCCCAAGGGCCAGTGGCTCGGCGTGGCGGGCCTGCTCATCGCGCTGGTGGTGGTCGTGGTCGGCGCGCTCTACGGCAGCCACCAGGCCATCCTGGGCAAGCTGTCGGGGTCCTTCCTGCTGGGTCATCAGGGCTATGAATACGTCGAACTGGGCCGCCTCTGGCAGATCCTGCTGACCATCGGCATGATCGGCTGGCTGGTGCTGGTGGTGCGCGCGCTGCGGCCCGCCCTGCGGGGCGAAGCGGGCCGCCTGGGCCTGCTCAAGCTCTTCGTGCTGTCGGCCATCGCCATCCCGCTCTTCTACTCCGCGGGGTTCATGTACACCCGCGAGACCCACATCGCCATGGCCGAATACTGGCGCTGGTGGGTGGTCCACCTCTGGGTGGAGGGCTTCTTCGAGGTCTTCGCCACCGTGGCCATCGCGCTGCTCTCCACCCGCATGGGCCTGCTGCGCGAGAGTACCGCCCTGCGCGCCGTGAGCCTCTCCATGGGCCTGTTCCTGGGCAGCGGCGTCATCGGCACCTTCCATCACCTCTACTACACGGG
>JANXYT010000053.1 GCA_025355915.1 Holophagaceae bacterium | reverse complement strand
GTAACCCGCCGGAGCCGCCACGAAGTCCTGTCCTTCGAAGCCCACGAAGCTGGGCAGCTCCAGGCGGGTGCGGCCCTTCTCGCCTGTCACCCGGCCCTGCTCGTCCCTGATGGGATCCACCCAATCGAATGCCGCGCGTTCCACCAGTTTCAGCTTCGCCGACAGGGGCAAGGATACAGGGCCGCGGTTCCAGCCCTCGGTCCAGCGGGATTGAGCCTGATGGATCTGCGTTCGGATCTCGCCGCGGTGCCGGGCCATCCACTCGAGGCAGGCCAGCACAAAGCGGCGGGTGTCGGCGATGCGGTCGGGCCAGCTGCGGTAGACGTAGCTTTCCGATAGCACCGCCAGGCGGTTGCGCAGGGCGGGATAGTTCGTGAGCAGCCGAGGATGCGCGTCATAGGTCTCCCAGGCCGTGGGCGGCTTTTCCGCGGTGGGCCGGTAGGGGACGAAGTTGCCGTAATCGTAGGTGGGCATGCCTTCGACCTTCAGCTGTTCCCGCACCTCCACCAGCATCTTCCGGTTGAAGGCCAGCAAGGCCTCATCCGCCCCCAGGGTGCAGGCGGGGCCGTGCGTGAGTTGAAAGCCGTGAGTGCTGCCATTGGTCGTGTGCAGATCCATGACCACCGCTGGATCGAATTCGCCCAGCATGGCCAGCAGCCAGCGCGTGTTGGGGGCTGCGGCTTTCATCAGGTCCCGGTTGAGGTCCAGTCCCAGGGCGTTCTCCCGCCGTCCAACTCCGCTTGTGATCGGATTGGGCTGCCACGGCCGGATGGACGGATCCAAGGCGTCCGTGCCATCGGCGTTGTAGGCCGGCATGACCACCAGATCCAGGTTCCGCCGCAGGGCCGGGTGCTTGCCTTGCAGCAGCTCACGGACGACCAGCTGGATGGCCTCCTTGCCTTCCACTTCGCCCGCATGGATGTTGGCGTTCACATAGACGCGAAGCGGATCCGTCCCCGTGCCCTTCAGGCGCCAGGCCAGCAGGGGCTTGCCGGTCTCCGTGGTGCGAGGCGCGCCTTTGGGATGGTAGGAAAGCAGCGACGGATGCTGTTTGCGCAGGGCATCCATAAAAGCGCGGACCTCCGCAACCGTCGAGGTCCGGCGAAGGTTCGTGCGTTCGGGCGTGGTCTGGGGCCACCCGGCGAGCAGGCCGGTACCCGCCAGGAGCAGCAGCAGGCGCCGCATGAATCAGCGTGCCGTGGCAGAGGTGGCCGCCGTCACCGGCAGCTCGGGGCTGACCGTGAGCGGGTCCTTGCGAAACAGGCCCTTGTTGAACACGGTGAACGCCACCGCCACGAAGAGGACCAGGACCAACAGGGCGGAGCCCCGCTTGCCCGCGGCCAGGGCCTTGGGGGTCATCTCGGAGAGCCCCACCAGGACGAAGACCAGCGCGAGCTTGATGTGGAAATAGATGCCAGCCTTGAAGGGGTTCTGCCCGCCTTGAATCATCAGCACCAGCAGGGCGATCCCCGCCACGAGGGCCAACCGGAAGGACCAGGCCACGACCTTGGCCCAGACCGTCGCGGCCAGGCCCTGGAGATCCTCCTTGCCCTCTTCGAATCCCGAGAGCAGGAGTGCGACCACCGCGGCCCCGCCCCCGATGGACATGGCCACGAAGTGCATCCATTTGAGCAGATTTACGGCTTCTAATTTGAGATTCATGGTCGCCTCGGAAAGGAAGGATTCAGGGTATCAGAGCCTATCCCACAACCCACGGGTACCGCTCGGGTGATGGGACAGCCTCGGTAGCCCTGATAGGCTGAGTTGATTAGGAGGGCACATGTCCAAGCTCCGCGTCGCTGTGGTCGGTGTCGGTCATCTGGGGCAGCATCACGCCCGCATCGCTGCTTCCTCGCCAGATGCCATGCTCGCCGCCGTGGTGGATCCCGATCCAACCCGGGGCCCCGAGATTGCCGGGAAGTTCCATGCCCCCTGGGCATCCTCGCTGGATCAGGTGCTCGCCGACGTGGACGCCGTGCAGATTGCCGCGCCCACGGGCTTCCACCATGCCCTTGGAATCCAAACCCTGAAAGCGGGGAAACACGTGCTGATGGAGAAGCCCCTGGCGGCCACCCTCGACGAAGGCGTGGCCCTGCTGAAGGCCCTGGCCGAGGCCCTGGCCAGGAATCCGGGCCTCATCGCGCAGGTGGGCCACCTAGAGCGGTTCAATCCTGCCGTCACCGCCCTGCGTGAACGCGGCTTCAAGCCCCGCTTCCTGGAGGCCGTGCGGGTCTCGCCGTTCCCGGCCCGCAGCCTCGAAGTGGATGTGGTGATGGATGTGATGATCCACGACCTGGACCTGCTGCGCGCCCTGGTGGGCCGCCCGGTGATCGATGTGGAAGCCGTGGGCGTGCCGGTGCTCACCCCCTATGCCGATCTGGTGAATGCGCGCCTGAAATTCGAGGGCGGCGCTTTCGCCACCGTCACCGCCAGCCGCGTGGCCCGCAAGAAGGAACGCACCCTTCGCGCTTTCGGCGACAAGGAATATGCCAGCCTCGACTTCGCTGCCCAGAAGCTCGAATTCCTGCGCCTCGTCATGGGCCCCGACGGTCCCGAGGTTCATCCCGAGACCGCCGACATCGAGGAGGGCGAACCCCTGCGCCTGGAGATCGAGGCCTTCCACGCCGCCTGCCTGGGCCACAGCCAGGAGGGAGTCAGCTGGGAAGAGGGCCAGGAGGCCATGCGCGTGGCCGACCAGGTGCAGAAGGCGGTCGCGAAGAGCCTCGCGGAGATGAGTCAGGGGTGAATCGCTTCTACGACCTCGCCTCCCTCACCAAGCCCCTGGTGACGGCCCCCCTGGCGCTGGCCTTCCTGGGCCTCGACGAGGACCGGCGGTGGGCCCTGGGATTTCATGGCCGGGAGACGCCGCTCACGGTGCGTCAGTTGCTGTCGCACAGCTCGGGCCTGCCGCCCTGGCGGCCGTTCACGGACGAACCCCTGGCCGCCCAGCTGCGCCGGGAGGTGCCGGAACACTTCCTGCTGCGCCCGGCCACACCTGGACTTGCCACCTACTCGGACCTGAACTACCGGCTTCTCGCGGAGCTCCTGGAAGCCGAGACCAGGGTGCCTTTCGCGAAGCTGGGCGAGGCCTCCGGCCTTAGCCCGGCACCCTGGAGGACCGCCCCAACCGACATTCCAGACGGCCCCGATGCGGTGGCCTGGACCCTGGCCACGGAAACACCGTTGCCCCCCCGGAACCCACACCGGCCCCAGGACGCCAACGCCCGGGCCGGCATGGCCGGTCACGCCGGCTTTGGCACCACCGCGTCCCAGTTGGGCGCCGCCCTGAACCGCTGGGTGGCCGCTGGCTGGCCCGATCGCATGGCGGTGGAAACGGCGGCAGGCGAGGACGGCACCCGCTGGGGGCTGGGTCTCCAGGTGGCGTTCTCCGGTGGGGGACGATTCGGACAGTTATTGTCCAAAATACCGTTCGAAACAGGCATCCACATCCTCGAGGATTCCACCGAAGCTGCCGCGCCCGAAGCTCCACCCATCGAGGCCGACCCGGGCGCACCCTCGGGCTGGTGGTTCCACCTGGGCTATACCGGCCCCGCCTTGTTCTACCGGCCCACCGACCGCTGCTGCATCGGGCTGCTCCTCCACCGCAGAGGCCCGCAGGGCGCACTCCTGGACGCCGAGACGCTGCGGGGCCGCCGCTGGGGGGCCCTCTCGCGGTTTGTGGGACAATCGGGCGGATGAAGCCCTTTCATGTCCCTGCCCTGATCCTGTCCTTTATTCCCGCCATCGGCGCCCAGCCTCCGCTGAAGATCGGCCTCGATACCCAGGCGACGGAATGGATCGTGTCGCTGGAAGGCGGAGGCCAGGTCTGCGACCGGGCCGGCAAGCCCCTGATGAAGTTGGATCCGGAGGCGAAGCTGCGCATCTGGTGGGATAGCCGCGGCGTGACGGAACCCACCACGGAGTATCGCATCCAGGTGGGACGCCCCCATACCGCCGACGAGGCCGTGGCACTGATGAAACGGCTGAAGAGCCTGGGCGAAGGCCCGGATCGTTTGAAGGTGCCGGACGCCGATACCTGGCGGGTGCTGACCGGCCACTTCCCCGAGGCCAACCTGGCCGAACCCGTGCTTCAGAAACTTCAGGAACTGGGCTTCGACGAACTGTGGGTGGCCTCTGAATCCCGGCCGAGCCTGCCCCGCAGGGGTCGCGCCCTGTACGCCGTCACGGACCGCTATGAGCGCCGGGCCCTGCCCTTGAACGGTGTGTGGTTGAAGCCCGCCGGCGAACTGACCACCCTCCATGGCAAGGGCCGCTTCCGGGGCAAGGTTGAGATTATTCCCAATGCCCAGGGTCGGCTCACGGTGGTCAACACCCTGGACCTGGAGACCTACCTTCGCGGGGTGGTACCCAAGGAGATGGGCGCCTGGGAGTTTCCTTCCATTGAAGCCCTGAAAGCTCAGGCGGTCGCGGCCCGCACCTACGCCGTGGCCAACCGCGGCAAGCGGACGGCGGACGGCTTCGACATGGGCGATACCGTCGCCGATCAGGTCTACGGCGGCCGCGATGGCGAGCAGTCCCTCACGGACCGCGCCATCCAGGAGACGGATGGCCTCTTCGCGACCTACGGCGGCAAGCCCATCCTGGCCCTGTTCATGGCTAACTGCGGCGGCCACACCACCGATGTGAGCCAGGTCTTCG
>JANXYT010000001.1 GCA_025355915.1 Holophagaceae bacterium | reverse complement strand
GTCACTTCCAGCTCAGTGGCCCAGGTGAAGTCCGTCTGCATGGCCTCCCCGGGGATGTGTTCCTGGGGAAAGAACACTTCCTTGTCGAGGCCATGGTGGGCCTGCCAGACCTGGACCCGGCGCTGGAAGGTCCGAAGTTGGCCCTCCTGGTAGACCCCGGGGCGCAGCCGCATCAGGTCCCAGAACAGATGTTTCGCCTCCAACTCCGGCGCGTCCGTCAGCCGTTCTGTGATCGCGGCCCAGTCCTCGGCGAACGGGTCGGTCCGTGTCCGCCATTCCCGAGGTAGCTTTAGGTCTGAAGGGAATTTCGACGTATTGAGGTATTTTCTGGCCGTGTTCCGGTGCATGTCGGCTTTCATTGCCGCAATTTCCACCACGCCGTGCTTCGCCATTTGCTCGCGCAATATCCTCACCTGCTTATCTGTGACCGGGGCCATGACACCGCCTTCCTATGGCCTTTCCCCAAATTGAGAACCAATTGAAAGGTTAGTCCTCGGTTAAATTGGGGGCAAAAAGACCGCCAAGCCGCAGGCTTGGTCGGGTTCATGATACCTTCTCCGCTGCCTGGGTGGAGGATAGTGCGCCGGAGGGATCCGACACGAGCGCCATCCCAGGGGCCTGCACCGCAGGAGCAAGGGGGTCGCGAGCGGTCCTCTTGCTGACTGCGGGTAGGCCCCAAGGCGGTAAATCCCGGGGGTCCGGGGGCAGAGCCCCCGACTTGGAAAGCCGGGCAAACTCCCTGGGCGTATAGAACCCGAGGCTGGAATGCGGGTGGCACTCGTTGTATTTCTTGCTGAAGGTTTTGATGATGACGGCGGCCTCCCGCACGCCGTGGAAAGTTTCCTGGTTGAGGCATTCGTCCCGGAACCTGGCGTTGAAGCTTTCGGCCTTGCCGTTCTGCCAGGGCTTACCGGGATCGATGAGGTGGGTGTCGATGCCCAGACCTTCGAGCCAAAGTTTCAGGTCGATGGACTTGAATTCTGATCCGTTGTCGCTGCGCATGAACTTGGGCACGCCGCGCTCTAGAAAGACCCGGGCCAGCGCGCCCCGGACCTGAAGAGACGTGAAGGTATGCCCAACCTCGATGGCCAGCGATTCCCGGGTGAACTCGTCCTCCAGGGTCAGGAACTTCAAGGAGACGCCGTTGAACGACCAGTCGAAGACGAAGTCGTAGGTCCAGACATGGTTGATGAACTCGGCCTTCCGCGGAAGGGTGGCCCCGGTCCTCATTTTCTTCCGCTTTGGCCGCCGAGAAACCTGAAGGCCGAACTTCTGCCAGATGCGGTTCACGGCTTTGATATTGATCACCACGCCGCTGCGCCGGAGCAGGGCCCAGACGCGGTTCTGTCCGTAGCGAGGGTGTTCGGCGCTCAGGGCCTTGATTAGCTCAGCCCGGTGGTCCTGAGGCTTGGGCCTGGCCTGGTAGCGCTGGCCCGTCCGGGTGATTCCCAGCAGGACAGCGATCCGGCGTTCTGTAATCCCGTTTGCCTTCAAGAGCCTTACCCCCTCTCGTTTCTGAGGAGCGCTCACCATTTTTTTGCGAGGAGCTCCTTCATGGCGTCGATCTCGACGTCCCGCTGCCCCAGGAGGCGCAGGAGGCGGGCGTTGTCCTTCTCCATCTGCTTGAGTTTCCGGACGTCCTGGACTGTGTTCCCGGAGAACTTGTTCCGCCACCGGTAGAAGGTCTGCTCAGAGATGCTGGCTTTTTTGCAAATCTCGGCGATGGTGTTTTCGCCACGTTCTGCCTCGCGCAGGAGGGCGACGATCTGCTCGTCGGTGAGCTTGGGCTTGCGCATTCAGGGTTCTCCTCGTTCAGGATGAGCCCTAACTATTCATTTGGTACTCAGATTTGGGGAAAGACCAGGGGTGCTCAAGGGCGACCGGGTGATCATCTACATGCCGCTGACCCCGGAAGGGGTGATCACCATGCTGGCCTGCGCCCGGATCGGCGCCATCCACTCGGTGGTCTACGCCGGCATGGGCACCCAGGCGCTGCGCGCCCGGATCGAGGACTGCCACGCCAAGGTGGTGGTGTGCTCGGACTTCACCTTCCGGCGCGGCAAGAAGGTGCCGCTCAAGCCGACCGTGGACGAGGCGGTGCGCGACCTGATCTTCGTGGACCACGTCGTCGTCCACCGCCGCGGCTCCAGGCCCGGGGACGAGCCCTACAGCTTCGAGTCCGAGCGCGAGCACGACTTCTACGACATCCAGCAGGCCCGGGGCATCCATTGCGATCCGGAGCCCATGGATTCCGAGGACCCGCTGTTCATCCTCTACACCTCCGGCACCACCGGCACCCCCAAGGGGGTCGTGCACACCTCCGGCGGCTACCTGGTGGGCGTCACCTACCTGGCCAAGGCCTTCT
>JANXYT010000498.1 GCA_025355915.1 Holophagaceae bacterium | reverse complement strand
CGAAGGCGAGCTGGACCGTCTCTTCGAGGCCCTCAAGCACGGTCCGGCCAAGGGCCGGTAGGAGCTCCCATGTCGTCCTGGTTCGTCAAGAAGCGCCAACAGAAGACCGCCGTCGAAGCCAAGACAATCCACGTTCCCGAGGGCCTCTGGATCAAGTGCGAGGCTTGCAAGGAGCTGATCTACCGCAAGGAGCTGGTCAACACCCACAACGTCTGCCCCAAGTGCGGCTACCACTTCCGCATCGGCGTGGATGAGCGGCTCGAGAACCTGATGGACGTAGGCTGGAAGACCCTGTTCGGGAACCTTCGGAGCGGTGATCCTCTCGGTTTCGTGGCGATGAAGAGCTACAAGGACCAGCTGAAGAAGCTGGACGAGGCCGGACAGACCGAGGATGCCGTGGTCGTGGTGGAAGGCACGCTGTCCGGGCACGCCGTGGTGATGGCCATCATGAACTTCGATTTCCTCGCCGCCAGCATGGGCAGCGTGGTGGGCGAGAAGCTGCGCCTGGGCGCCGAGCGGGCCCTGGCCAAGCAGTGCGCCTTCCTCATCGTCAGCTGCAGCGGCGGGGCCCGCATGCAGGAGGGCACCTTGTCCCTCATGCAGATGGCGAAGGTGAGCGCCGCGCTCGCCAAGCTCGACAAGGCGGGCCTGCCCTACCTCAGCATCCTCACGGATCCCACCACCGGGGGCGTGAGCGCCAGCTACGCGATGCTGGGCGACCTGAACATCGCCGAGCCCAAAGCCCTCATTGGCTTTGCCGGGCCCCGCGTCATCGAACAAACCATCAAGCAGAGCCTTCCTGACGGCTTCCAGCGGTCCGAGTTCCTCCAGTCCCACGGCATGGTGGATAAGGTGGTCACCCGTGATCACCTCAAGGATTTCATCGCCGCCTGCCTGGCGTGGATGTTACCAACGCCCAGGGATTGATGAACGGTGACCTCACGCCCGTCTACCTCCCGCGCCTCCAGGAGCGGGGTCATTTCGGCATCAAGTGCGGCCTCGAGAACATCCAGGCGCTGCTGGAGGGCCTGGGCCGCCCGGACCTGGGCTACCCCGTGGTACTCATCGCAGGGACCAACGGCAAGGGGAGCACCGGTGCCTTCCTTGCCCACATGCTCAAGGCCGCTGGCTTCGTGGTGGGCTGGACCACGTCGCCCCATCTGGTGGAGGTCACCGAACGCATCTGGGTGGACGGCGAAACCATCGGCGAGGGGGCCCTGGAGCTGCTGCTAAGCGAGGTCTTCGAGGCCGAGGAACGGGCCGGTCTGCGGGCCACCTACTTCGAGCTGATGATCGCCGCTGCGCTGTCGGCCTTCCGGATGACCGGGGTGGAGGTGGCCTTGGTGGAGGTGGGCATGGGCGGACGCTGGGATGCCACCAATGCCACCAACCCGATCCTCAGCGTCCTGACGACCATCGGCCTGGACCATCAGCAGTACTTGGGTGACACCCGGGAGGCCATCGCCCGGGAGAAGCTCTGCACGGCCCGGGAGGGACGTCCTCTGGTGCTGGGGCCAACCCTTGACCCCGACTGGATCCGTCCCCTGCTGTCCTGCGAACCCAGCCTGCATCCTGCGCCCCGCCTGCCGCCGGCAGACATCCGTTGGGATCATTCACGGGTGGACGGGAAGCGGGTGGGGCTGGCGGGGCTCCATCAGCTGGACAACCTCGCCACGGCCTTCGAGGCGGTGCGCCAGCTGCAGGCTGAGGGTTTCCCGATTCCTGACAACCCTCTTTGGTCCGGCGTGGCGGCGGCGCAGTGGCCCGGCCGCCTTTGGAAGGTGCCCGGCCTGGACGGCGTGTGGATGGATGGCGCCCACAATCCGGACGGGGCCCGCGTGCTGGCCGATCATGCCTTGGCCTGCGGCGTCCGCCCGCATCTCTTCATCGGGGCCATGGGCGACAAGGATCACGCGGGCGTGGCCCGGGAACTGAAGCGGATGCGTCCTTTGTCGGTGACCTTCGTACAGGGGGACGCCCCCCGGTACGCCGCAGCCCCGGCCCTCGGGAAGGCATGGGGTCTTGAGTCCCCCATGCTCACCGTCCGCCAGGCCTCGACCCAGCTGCGGACGCCGGCAGAGGCACCCCGCCTGGTGACGGGGTCGCTCTACCTGCTCGGCGACCTGCTTCGGGACCTGGACATCCGGCCGTTCTAAGGGACCCCACCGCCGCGTGCCGATGAGAACCCCATGCGATGGTTCCTGGTCTGCCTCGGCCTAGTCGGTGTGCTCCACGCCCAGGTCTCCCTTCACGTCGTCGCCGTGGAACGCCGCGGCCCGCCTCCCTATGAAACCGCAGATCGGATCTACCGTCTGGATGGCGGCCAGGACCGCGGCCTTCGCGTGGGCGATCGGTTGATCGTCAAGCGGGCCGGCGAGGTCACCGCCCTCGGGCACCTCTGGGTGACGGTGGCCCAGGACCATCAATCCGAGGCCCGCTTCGAGCCCACGGCCTCCTCCTACCCCATGAAAGGCGACCTCGCCCCCCGGGAGGAACTGAAGTGGATGCCCGAGCCGCCGCGGCTGGATGTCGCTCCGATTCCCGTGGCGTCCTCTCCACGAGTCCCTGCCGAGGCGCCACCCCGCGAAGGGATCCTCTACTTCCTGCCGCAGCAGGCGGAGCTCAGCCCGGCGGGCCTGAAGAAGCTGGAGGGCTGGGTCCAGGAATGGGGCTCCGGAGGACGCTGGGCCATTCAGGTGCCGACCACCAAAGCCATCAAGGCCACCCTTCAGAATCAGCGGGCCGACTCGCTCCAGGGGGCCCTGCGGGCGCTGGGGATCGAACCCGTCCAGGTGGAGACCGAGCCGCGGACGACCGAAGGCCAGTACGATCCCACCTGGATCCGTCACTGGGACTGACCGGCTAATCTGGGTCCATGTCCTCCGGTTCAACCCGCGCCGTCGCCCTCGCCCTTGCCGCCAACGGCGGGATTGCCATCTCCAAGTTCGGCGTCTTCCTCTTGACGGGAAGCTCGAGTCTCCTGACCGAGGCCATCCATTCCACGGCGGACTGTGCCAACCAGGTGCTGCTCGTCCTCGGCATGCGCCAGGGCGCCAAGCCCGCGAGCCCCAGGCATCCCCTGGGCCATGGCCAGGCGCCCTTCGTGGCCAGCTTTCTGGTGGCCCTGCTGCTCTTCAGCATGGGTGGCCTCTACTCTCTGGTGGAAGGCATCCACAAGATTCGCCATCCCGAGCAGCCGCACCAGCTGGGCTGGGCCGTGGCCTTGCTCGTCTTCGCCATCGCCCTGGAGGGCTGGTCGCTCCGCGGGGCCCTTCGGGCAGCCGAACCCGAGCGTCGCGGCCGTTCCCTTCTGCGCTACCTGCGCCAATCCAGCAGCACCGAACTGGTGGTGGTGGTGGCGGAGGACATCGCCGCCTTGGTGGGGCTGGTGTTCGCCCTCGCCGCGGTGCTGCTCACCATGCTCACCGGCGATCCCCTATGGGATGGCATCGGGAGCGTGGCCATCGGGCTGCTGCTCATCGCCGTGGCGGGGTTCGTGGGCACGGAGGTGACGAGTCTTCTGATGAACGAGGCTCCACCGTTGGCCCTGCGGGCGGCGATCCGAGCCGCGGTCGACGGGGACCCGGCGGTGGAGCATGTGCTGAACCTGGTCGCCGTCATCGTGGGCAGCGACCGCCTCATGGTGGCCCTCCAGGTGAAGTTCCGGGATCAGCCCAGCGGTGCGGCGTTGGTGGCAGCCATCAACGGCCTGGAGCGCGACCTCCACGATCGCTTTCCCCAGATCCAACACCTCTTTGTGGAGCCGGACGAAGCCTGATACCGGTTTGCATTCAAAGAAAAAAATCACCGCCAAGTCGCCAAGATCTACGAAAGCACATTGTCTGTTGTCTTTCTTGGCGCCCTTGGCGTCTTGGCGGTGAAAGGTCCTTTCGTGTTGAACGCTCTTTGGTATGAGTGGGTCCGGTCAGGGCAGTTCCGAGGCCCCCAGATGGAACGTCTGCCCCAGGGCGCCGTAGTTGGGACCCGCCACCGAAGCAAGCCGCGAGATGGGCGTCCATCGGCTGGCGTCGGCACAGTCGTGATCGTCGCTCCAGATCCGCTCGGCGGCGTGCGCGATCAGCACGTCGAGCAGGACGAGGGTGCTGGTGGGACCAAGCTCCACTTCGCGGTTCAAGCGGCATTCCAACGCCACCGGAGCGTCTTTCAGGCGGGGCGGGGCCACCTGAAGCGAGCCTTCCGTGGCCAGCCCCAGCCGTTCGACTTCACTGATGTCGGGTCCAACCTCGGCGGCGCTGGCATGGAGCGCCGCCAGCAACGGCAGGTCGGCCAGGTGCACCACGGCCTCGCCCCGTTCCTGCATATTCCGGTGGGTGTCCTTCAGGGAGCCATCGTGGCGCCGCCCCAGGGTGACGGCCAGCATGGGTGGTCCGAAGATCCCCATGAAACTGCTGAAAGGCGCCAGGTTCACTCGGCCTGCGCCGTCCACGGTGGTGATCCACGCAATGGGCCGGGGGATCACCAGGCTGGACAGGATGCGGTAGACGTCGCGCTTGGGGAGGGCGGATAGGTCGCGGGTGATCACTTTTTGTTGATTCTTCATGGCTGGAGCATAACGAAAAATCCACGGGCTGAAGCCCGGGGTTCTGGGGGCGAGATCGATCAGAAGCCGGTGATCCGACCATCGTCCGAGGTATGGATGAGTGCCACCCCCTTAACAACAATTAACAATTCCAGGGGACCGCTCTACCACGGCACACTGAAGGTTCTCCCCGGATATCCCATGCTGGTTCCTGCCGCCCTCTTCCTGATGCAGACCCCCACCCCTCCGCCGCCGCCGGTGGACCTGGTGCCCCCCGCGCGCATCGAGATGACCACCCCCTTTCCGACGCATCTCGGCAGCGTTGGTCCGAAGGAAATCCACGAAGCGGCCTTCGGCCTCCGGAGCACCCATGACCGGCCCTTCCGGTTCCGGGTTCTGGATCTTTCGCTGGGCACAACCCTCGACGAAGCCCAGCTGGCCGAACCCATGAAACCCGGAGAGGTCCGCCTGATCCGGGCGAAGGTCGATGCCACCGGCATGCTGGGCGCCGTCAAGGGCGGCATCCGGCTTGGGACGGATGATCCGGCCCAGCCGGTCTACATCCTGCGGTATGACCTGACGGTGCGGCCCGAGGTATCCGTGGACGCTGAACGCAAGAGCCTCGGCGAGGTGGCCCCCCATGAAAGCCCTGAAGTGAGCTTCCATTTCGCGAGGGAAGGCGGAGATCCCCTCCGCCTGGTTCTGGCCAGCGAGATCCCGGCGCACCTCGACGCCCAGCTGGTGCACGAAGGAACCCAGGCGGACCTCCGGGTCGTACTCAAGGCGGGGCGACTCCCGGCGGGAACCACCGCGGGTCTCGAGGTGCTCAAAGTGGCCACCAACGGCCCCCGTCAGCCGCTCTTTACGCTCTATCTCGACTGGCGCATGTCCATGCCCGTGGTGCCGACGCCATCCCGCCTGGTGTTCAGCGATCTGAAGACCACCCTGCAGGGGCTGGAGCTGAGGGCCCGGGATGGCCAGCCCTTCCGCATCCTCAAGGCCGAAATCCAGGGCAAGGGGTTTGAACTGATCGACAGGCCCGGGCCTGAGGCCACCCGGCATGTGCTGCGGATCCGCCGGGTGGGCCGCAGCCCCGAGGCCATGCTGGTGCTCGAGTGCTCCAATCAGGACACGCCCCTGAAGGTGCCCCTGCGCTTCCTGGATCCGAATGCGCGGCCCGCCAAGGGCGCGGTGGTGACCCCGGCCCTGCTCGAGGACCACGGGCACCGTCATTAGCGGGCTTTGTGACGGGCACTAACCCGCGCCGGATCATGAACGCCTGTTAACCTGACTCGCCCCTGGAGGTGTTCTTTGGTTCTCATTGCCGTTCTTCTGCTCGTGGTCGGTGTCCTGGCTTGGCGATGGAAGACCAAGGTCGAGTTCCCCCTGTCGGCCCGGTTGGCCATCCTTCAGTGGGCGGGGCTTGGGCTGGGTGTGATCGTCCTGCTGGGCTCCATGGCCGTGATCGTGCCCCCGGGCCAGGCGGGCATCCAGGTGCTGTTCGGCAAAGTGAATGCCGAGCCATTGCCTTCGGGCCTCCACTTCATCAACCCCTTCGCCCAGGTGGTGGAGATGGAAGTCCGCACCCGGAACTACACCATGTCGAACGTGGCCGATGAAGGACAGAAGCGGGGCGATGATTCCATCTCCGTCATCAGCAGCGACGGCCTCACCGTGAAGCTGGATGCGACGATTTTCTATTCATTGCAGCAGGCGCGTCTGCCGGAGATCTACCGGACCATCGGGCCGGACGTGGAAGAGCGGATCGTGCGGAGCGAGATCCGGGCGAGCCTCCGCGACGCAGCCGCGGCGCTCAGCGCCACGGAGCTGTACACGTCCAAGCGCCAGTCCTTCGTGGACCAGGTGACCAAGACCCTCAAGGCCGCCTTCGAGTCCCGGGGCATCACCCTGGAGCAGATGCTGCTCCGCAACGTCATCCTGCCCGATCAGATCACCAAGGCCATCAACGACAAAATCAGCGCCGATCAGGACGCCCAGAAGATGCTCTTCGTGCTCCAAAAAGAGAAGCAGGAGGCCGAGCGCAAACGCATCGAGGCGGAAGGCCAGGCCAAGGCGCAGCAGATCGTGAGCCAGAGCCTGACGCCCCAGATCATCGAGTACCAGCGCATCCAGGCCCTGCGGGATATCGGCGCCAAGGGCAACCTGATCATCACGCCCATGGGGGGCGCGACCCCCATGATCCAGATTCCTGCGAGAAAGTAATTCAGATGCGGGCGGGCTGAACCTTTTCCGGCTTGAGGTTCAGCACCACCTTGATGATCTTCCCGTCCCGGAGCACGTCAAAGACGACTTCATCGGCGGGAGGTTCCAGTTCAAGCATGGCCGCGAACTGGCCGGTGCTCTCGATGACACGCCCCTGATAGGCCAGCAGGATGTCGCCAAGGGCCTTGATCACGCCTTTGTCGTCCTGTTGGAGGGGGCGGATGCCCGCGCGGCTGGCCGGGGAATCCGCGGTCACCACCCAGACGACCACACCGCGCTGGACGCCGAAGGTTTGTAGGGCCACGGCGTCGTTCATGGTGGTGAAGCCCATGCGCTCCGGCACAAGCAGTCCCTTGGCGATGAGCTGGGGAACGACATGGTTGAGGGTGTCCACGGGAATGGCGAAGCCGACGCCCACCGAGGCTTCACCCTTGGTGGCGACAATGGAGGTGTTCATGCCGACCAGGCGCCCTCCGCTGTCCAGCAATGGGCCGCCGGAGTTGCCGGGGTTTACCGCGGCGTCGGTCTGGATGGCGTTCGTGATGCGGGTGCTGTAGTTCGTGCTGATCTCCCGGCCAAGAGCAGACACAACGCCCTTGCTGAGGGAGTGATTCAGGCCGAAGGGGTTGCCGATGGCCAGGACGGACTGTCCCTCCTGGAGGCTTCGGCTCGACCCAATGGGAATGGGGCGCATGGCTTCGAGGGGGGCGAATGCCTGGATCACGGCGATGTCGTAGGCGAAGCTGTATCCGATGACCCGCCCCTTGTAGGTCTTGCCGTCGGCCAGAGTGATTTCCACTTCCTCGACATCGGTCACCCGTTTCCCCATCTCCTCCCAGGTGATGAGGTGGTGGTTGGTCACGATGTGGCCCCACTCATCCCAGACGAATCCCGTGGCGGTTCCCGTGGGGACCTTGATGATGTCGTTGGTGCCCGGGTCCCGTTCAGGCCTGACTGCCGAGATATAGACCACGCTGTTTTTGGCCTGCTTGAACCGGCGGACGGTGTTTTGTTCCTCGGCGTTCAGCGGGGCGCGGGGCGCCACTTTTCGTGGCTTCGCATGGGCACGGAAGCGCTGGATGGTGGTGTCTTCGGTGGGAGGGGTCGGCTTGGGCGGGTTCTGCCCGGCCAAGGTCAGGGCCAGCAGGGCGGTCAGGGCGGCACGGATCATGGAGGCTCCCAGGGAGATTATGGGGTCAGGCCGCCGGGTCCGTCCCCGGAACCGCTGGACTTGGAGTACCTTGAGGCATAGCCCTTGATCCAACCGGCCCATGAAGGAATGTCGTGTGAGTTGTCATGTTGAGTGCCATGCCTGAACCGAATTCCCGATCACCGCGCACGATTCTCCTCTTGGGGCTTGCGTTCCTTCTGCTCCTGGGAGGCGGCATCGGTGTGGCTTGGCTGCTCGCCCGGCAGGGGATCCTGGGACCGCTCCGCATCCTGCTCATCAGCCCCCAGGCGGAGGCATCGTCAGGCTTGGAGGCCGCCCAAGGCCGGGCCATCGGCGCCCTGGTTCAGGATCACCTGGAACACTTTGGCCGGTTCGCGATCACCACCGTGACCGAGGTGCCGACCGACCTGGAGCTTTTCCGCGGACAA
This sequence comes from Holophagaceae bacterium, assembly GCA_025355915.1. GTDB lineage: Bacteria > Acidobacteriota > Holophagae > Holophagales > Holophagaceae > Geothrix. Next base: position 1,898 of record JANXYT010000498.1, on the reverse strand, counting down.
TCCAGGACGTTGCTGATCCTCACGGAACCTCGCCGCCAGGGAGATGATCTGGCCCTCTCCTACCGTTTCGTCTGGGGGAAGCAGCTCTCCAAGGGGGCACCGGCACCCTGGGTATCCCACAAGGCGAAAGCCCTTCCCCCCGCTCAGGCCTTCGACGCCTTTCTCTGGACCTTCCCCCAGGCCGTCAAGAACCGGGCGGGTGGCCTCTTGCCGAAGACAGCCACCGTGTTCTGGAAGCTGGTGAAGGCCGGGGCCTGGCGCCTGCAGAACGAGCATCTGGAGGAGGCCGTGGCGGTAGCCGAGGAGGCGACCCGAGAGGAACCCACCTGTGCGAGCACCTGGATCCTGCTTGGGAACCTCCGCTACCGCTGGATGCTTAACAATCCCGCGGCCTTTCGCCAGGAACAGGCGGACACGGAAGCCCATATCCAACGGGGCCTCGCCCTGGCCCCGGGCCATCCCCGGGGGACCTTCCTGCTGTCCCTGCTCAAGACTGACAGCGGGAACCAGCGGGAGGCCCTGGATCTGCTGCTTTGGGCGCGGCGAAAGCAGCCGCATAACCCGACCCTGTTGACAGGCATCGCCTATGCCGCCCGGGGCGCAGGGCTGCTACCCCTGGCGCGAAGAGCCATGGACCTGCGGGATGCCCTGGCGTACGCCAAGCTGCAACCACAGGCGGTGGATATCACCTGCCTCTACACCGGTGAGATCCCGCGCTTCGAGGCCAGCCTCCAAGAACAGCCAGGGCACCTGCGGAGCACCTCCGGCGTGCTGCCCTTCTACCGAGGTTACCTCGCCCTGGTAAGGGGTGATCATCCGCTGGCGTGCAGGGAATTCAAGGTTGCGGCGAACTTGAAGCATGCCTACCCGAACATCTGCCGCCTGAGCGGGATCTACGATCTGATCCTCGAAGGGGAGAAAGAGGAGGCCTGGAAGAAGTTGCGGGAATATGACCAGGAGCGCATCGGCATGCGGGAACCGGATGGGGAATTCACCATTCGCCTGGCCGAGGCCTACGCCATGATGGGCGACCGGGCCAGCGCCATGGAGATGGCGAGCCGGGCCTTCGCCCGTGGATTCGGTTGCTCGGCTTGGTACGAGCGGAGTCCCATGCTGGAACCCCTGCGGGGTCTGCCCAAGTGGAAGGCGCTCATGCAGCACCTGCTGGAGCGGCAGACCCTCATGGAGGAGCAGTTCCCGGTCGGCGTTCTAGAGGAAATCTGACTCCAGGTAAGGAACCCTCCGGGTGGGGGGAAATGGCCGGTAGACTGGGGTTTCGCCCGAATGGGGGTTCCATGTCCATGCTCAGTGCGCCCGAGACCGTTCCCTTGACCCAGGAGGGTTACCAGCCGCGGCACAAGGTGCGCTTCGTCACCGCGGCCAGCCTCTTCGATGGCCATGATGCCAGCATCAACATCATGCGGCGCATCCTCCAGGCCACGGGCTGCGAGGTGATCCACCTGGGCCATAACCGGGCCGTGCAGGATATCGTCGAGACCGCCATCCAGGAGGACGCCCAGGGCATTGCGGTGTCCAGCTATCAGGGCGGCCATGTCGAATATTTCAAGTACATGGTGGATCTCCTGCGGGAACGCGGCGCCGGTCACATCCAGATCTTCGGCGGCGGCGGCGGCGTCATTGCGCCCGAGGAGGTCCGCGAGCTGGAAGCCTACGGCGTGGCCCGCCTGTACAGCCCCGAGGACGGTCGCCACATGGGCCTCCAGGGCATGATCGACGACATGGTGCGCCGCTGCGACCTGGATCTGCGCGTCACGCCCGAAGCCCACGCCCTGGCCCGGCGCATCACCAAAATCGAACTCGGTGACATGGGTGCCCTCCCCGCAGGTCTTGGCCCCGTGCCCACCGCCGTGCTCGGCATCACAGGCACCGGCGGAGCG
>JANXYT010000488.1 GCA_025355915.1 Holophagaceae bacterium | reverse complement strand
CGGGTGGATTCCTTGATGGTGGCGGCCATCTCTTCCATGGCGGCGGCGTTCTGCTCGGCGATGGCGGTGAGGTTGCCCATGGCCTCGACCACGGACTTGCTGTCGTGACTTTGGGTCTCGCTCTGGCTGCCGATGGTCTTCATGCGCCCCGCCGAGTCGGTGATGGCGCTCTGGATGCTGTTCAGGGCCTCGCCCGCGGTATTCACCATCTTGGTGCCGTCCCCGATGGCGCGGTTCGAGGTCTGGATCAGGGCCGTGATCTCCTTGGCTGCGGTGGCGCTGCGGTCGGCCAGCTTGCGGACTTCCTCGGCGACCACCGCGAAGCCCTTGCCGTGCTCACCGGCCTTGGCGGCCTCGATGGCGGCGTTGAGCGAAAGCAGGTTCGTCTGGTTGGCGATCTCGGTGATGACCGTGAGGATGTTGCCGATCTGCTTGGAGTTCTGATTGATGGCCTGCATGCCGGAGATAGCGCTGTCCACCGCCGTGCCGCCCTTGCCTGCAGCCTGCTGGGCCTGCTCGAACACCAGGAGGGCGTCCGACACGTTGGAATTGACCACCTGGGAGGCCCCGGCGATGCCCTGGACCCGGCTGGTGGTGGTCGAGACGCTGGATTTCTGGCTCTCGGCCGCCTGGGCGATGCTTTGGGCGGTGCTGTGCATCTCGGACATGCCCGCCGACATCTGCAGCGAACCCGAAGCGATGTTCGTGGAGATGGCCATCACCTGCTGGACGATCTGATGGATGTTTTCCACGAACTTGTTGAAGTGGCCGGCCAGGGCCGCGATTTCGTCCGTGCCGTGGACCTCCAGCCGGGCCGTGAGGTCGCCCTCTCCCTCCGAGATGTCCCGCATGCGCTTCTGGATGTTTTCCAGGGGGGTGACGATGGTGTTGCCCAGGAAGAAGGCTGCGGCCACGCCGGAACCCAGCATCAGAATGCCCAGCAGGGCCATGCCCAGAAGGGCACCGGTCTGGTCCTTGTGAAGCCGATCCCGGTTGAGGAGCAGCATGAGGTAGGACTTCACGGGCGCGCCCTCGATCTTCACCAGGGCGCCGATGACCAGGTAACCGTCCTTCTCGAAGATCGGGTGATCCTTGGAATTGGCCGCTTCCTTCAGCAGGGTCTCAGCGAACGGCGCCAGATCCACCTGGGAGGTCTTGGCTTTGGATTTGGTGACGACCTTGGTGGCCTTGGTGCCCGCATCCTGGGAGATGAGGGCGGCCTGGGTGATGTCGGCATCGTCCTTCATGCCGTCGAGGCCGCGCTCCACAAGCCCCAGATCCTCGAACTGCACTCCGGACTGGATGCCATCCGCGACCAGGCCAGCGATGCTGTCCCCCTTCAGCCTCAGGCCGTCATTCAGCGCGGAATTGAGGCGCCAAAGCGAGAAGACCGTGGCCGACGCTCCGAGCACAGCCGCGAGGGCCAGGATCGAATACAGCAGCTTCTTGCGGATGTTGAGGTTGTTCCAGAAGTTCATGGTCCGCCCCTAAACAGGTGTGCCGCTGCATCGGGTAGGGCTCAGGGAAGGTTGAATTTTGGGCCTACCTCAGCGTCACCACCGTGGCCCCGGCTCCTCCCTGGTTCTGGGGCGCATCCTCGACCTGAGAGATGCCGGGGTGGCCACGCAGGGCTTCCCGGACTGCGGCTTTCAATTTTCCGGTCCCATGGCCATGGACGATGCGAATGAACCGGCGCCCCGCGGCCAGGGCTTCCTCCACGAAGCGGTAGATCTCGCTGTCCACGTCGTCGCTGGCCCGGCCGATGAGGTTGATCTCGGATTCCACGTCCTGGACCTCGGCCCGGACCCTGACCTTGCCGGAGACCATGGGCGTGGCCTCGCGGGCCCCGATGGGTTCCAATTCGCCCTGGCGGCATTCCAGACGCCGGCCCTGGGGCATTTCCAGCGTGGCCCGGTCGCCCTTGAGGGCGACGACCCGGCCTTCGACACCCAGGCCCCGGTGGCGGGCGTAGCCGCCTTCACGGACTTCCAATGGGGTTGTCGCCTTGACCTGGCGTTTGGCGGGGGCCAGTTCGGCCTCGGCAAGACGGGTGAGCTGCTTCACCCGTTCATGGGCTTCGGTGCCCAGGCGATCAGCGTTCACGCCAGCCGCCTTCTGGCGCTCCTTCAGCTCTTTCACCAGACGCTTGGCTTCGTGGTCGAGAAAATCCAGCACCCGGGCCACCTTCTCCTTCGATTCCTTCTGGAAGGTTTCACGCTCAAGCCACAGCTTCTCCTCCCGCTGGCGGAGGATCTCCCGGTCCTTCTCAACTGCAGCTTGCTGTTGGTGCAGGGCCTCGGCTTCTTCCAGCAGGCGAGTGCGCTCCGCCTCCAGTTTCTGCAGGAAATCCCGCCAATCCTGCTCGCGCTGGCCCAGCACCTTGTCGGCGTGGTCGAGGACCTGGCGCGGCAGGCCCAGCCGGGCCGCGATGGTGAGGGCCCGGCTCTGGCCCGGCAAACCCACCAGCAGGCGGTAGGTGGGGGCCAGACGCGCTTCGTCGAACTGGACCGAGGCGTTCTGGAAGCGGGTATGCCGCAGGGCCCACTGGCTGATCTCGCCCAGGTGCGTGGAGCAGAGAATCCAGCAATGCCGGCGCGACAGGGTCTGGAGCAGGGCAATGCCCAGGGCGGCCCCCTCCTTGGGATCGGTCCCCGTGCCCAACTCGTCCAGGAGCACCAGGCCGCCGTCCTGAACGTTTTCCAGGATCTCTTTCAAATGCAAGATATGGCTACTGAAGGTCGAGAGGCTTCCCGTGATGGTCTGATGATCGCCGATATCCGCATGGAGGCTGGGCAGGGCGGGGAAGGCCGAGCCCTCCCTGGCCGGAACGGCACAACCGCAGGCGGCGAGGATCGACAGCAGCCCCACCGTCTTGAGCACCACGGTTTTCCCGCCGGTGTTGGACCCGGAGATGATCAGACCAGGCCTACCGGGCTCCATGACCAGGTTCAGGGGCACCACGGGATGGGGCAGGGGTTCCAGGCCCATGGCCTCCCGCACGGCGGGCAGCAGCAGGGGATGCCGGGCTTCCAGCAGGCAGAGGCGGCCCTGTTTCGGATCGGAGGCGAGCTCGGGCAGAAGGCCGTCGCACAGCGTCGCCCAGCGAAGCAGCGCGAGCCCCTGATCGGCCCTGGCCTGGAGGTCGCGCCAGCGGACGAAGTCCTCCCGGCGCGCCCGCAGGTCCGCCAGCAGGTCGCGGAGGAAGGCCTGGACGGCCTGGGCGTAGTCGCGGTCCGCTTCGACGAAAGCGTTATTGAGGGGCACGGCCTCCATGGGCTCGATGAACACCGTGGCGCCGCTGCCGCTGCGATCCAGCACCAGACCTGGGGCGAGGCTGCGTCGTTCCGATCGCACCGGCAGGCAGAAGCGGCCGTTGCGTTCGACGATCGTGGCCTCGTTGAAGGCGTCGGGCGCGGCCCGAAGCAGCTTTGCCAGCTTGGCCTGCACGGCCTGGAAGGCGTCCTGGCGTACCCGGTGGAGGCCCGCAAGCGCGGGAATTTTGAGGGGGTCCAGCTGGCCGTCGGCGTTGAAGCTCTTCGCCAGACGCTCGGCCAGGGGAGCCGGATCCGGCAGCACGGCTGCCGTCACCTGCAGCCGGTCGATGCCGAGGTGGGTGTCGGGCGGTGCGGGGCGCGCCTCGGGCCAGGGCAGGGAGGCCAAGGTCTGCAACAGCCGGGACAGGGCCTTCAGACCCTCGCGCAGTTGCCGCCAATGCTCAGGCAGCAGCCAGCCCGCCGGATTCAACAGCTGCTCCAGAGGCTCGTCCATGGGGAGGACCGGCATCCGCTCCGGCGTGGCGGCCCAGACCTCCTGCAGCTCCATCTGGTAGAGGCGGCGAAGGCCCGCCAGACCATCCCCGGGCCGCATGGCGCCGAGGGTCTGCCGCGCCGGGTCGGTCCGCGCACCGGATTGGATCAGGTGGAGGGCTTCGGGAAATTCGAGCGCTGCAAGTTCGGGGTTCATGGGAAGTCTTCAGTCCTCAGCCTTCAGTAAATCAAAAGGCCCGCTTTCGCGGTAATGCCGTTCAGTTAACGCTGAGCGGCATTTTTCTATGTACAAGACATGATTGGCAATGTACAAGCCTGAGATGGCTGATAACGCAATTCTATCCCTCGAAATGGCAGCGGCTGCCGAGGCTTTCCCGATGGAGGGGC
>JANXYT010000464.1 GCA_025355915.1 Holophagaceae bacterium | reverse complement strand
ATCCACCAGAGCGCGGCAGCACTCCCGCAGGTTGTGGGGCGGGATGCTGGTCGCCATGCCCACGGCGATGCCCTGGGAACCATTCACCAGGAGGTTGGGAAACCGGGCGGGCAGGACGAGGGGCTCCTCCATGCTGCCGTCATAGTTGGGGCCGAAATCCACCGTGTCCTGGTCGATGTCACCCATCAGTTCGTTGGCCAGGCGCGACAAGCGCGCCTCGGTGTAGCGCATGGCCGCCGCAGAGTCACCATCGATGGAACCGAAGTTGCCCTGGCCATCCACCAGCACGTGGCGCATGGAAAAGGGCTGGGCCATGCGAACGAGGGTGTCGTAGATGGCCGAGTCGCCGTGGGGATGGTACTTACCCATCACGTCGCCCACGGTGCGGGCGGACTTCTTGTAGGCCCGGTTCCAGTCGTTGCCTGACTCTTTCATGGCAAACATGACGCGGCGATGGACGGGCTTGAGGCCATCGCGGATATCTGGCAGGGCCCGGCCCACGATCACGCTCATGGCGTAGTCCAAGTAGGACTTCCGCATTTCCTTTTCGATTTCCAGGGGCTCAATTCGATTCTGGTTCATGGGTCTTCCAATGTTCTACGTGGAACGCGGCTCGACAGGCTTGTAAATCAACAACTTAGATGTCGATGTTCTCGGCCAGGAGGGCGTTGGTCTCGATAAAGCGCCGCCGGGGTTCCACGGCGTCGCCCATGAGGATGGTGAAGATCTCATCGGCCGCGACGGCGTCGTCCACCCGGACCTGGAGCAGGGTGCGGCGCTCGGGATCCATGGTGGTCTCCCAGAGCTGCTCGGGGTTCATCTCACCCAACCCCTTGTAGCGCTGGATGCCCAGACCCCGTTTGCCCTCCTCCATCACCATGGCCAACATGGCTTCGGGCTCCGAAAAGACCAGCTCCTTGCCGAGCTTCGTGCCCTCTTCACCCTCTTCCTCGCCGTCCTTGGCTGCCTCCTTGACGTCCCTGAGGCGGCGCAGCCGCAACTCACCACCCCGGAAGCCAGCCAGCTCGACCTGGAGGGTGGCCAGGCGCCGGAACTCACCCCAGTGGGCCACCTGGCTATCGATCCAAAGGGTGATGGGGCGGCTCAGGTGCATGCGCACCACCCGGAGGCGATGGCTGGCGGGAATGGTCACGGCCGGATCCTCGCCTTCGGCCGGCTGTTCCGCGGCCGCGATGGTCTCAACCTCACAGCTGCCGAGCTTCTGCTTGGTGATGGCGGCGGCCAGTTGTTCCAGTCCGGTGCGATCGGTGAACCGATCCGCGTCCAGCAGGCCGGCGACCAGGAGGGCGTCCACCAGGGGCCGGTCATAGCCGCGGCGGTCCAGCTTGCTGTAGATCTGCTTGACCTCGCCCCATTTCTTCATCTCCCGCACCAGGGTGGGGCCCTTCTGCTCCGTGCCATTGGGCAGGCTCAGACTCCAGCCGTCCAGGGCCTTCTGGAACAGGAACTCCTCAAGGGCCCGCTCATCCTTGAGATACTTCTCGGTCTTCCCCTTCTTGACCTTGTAGAGCGGTGGCTGGGCGATGTAGAGGTGGCCCCGCTCGACGAGTTCGGGCATCTGCCGATAGAAAAACGTGAGCAGCAGGGTGCGGATGTGGGAGCCGTCCACGTCGGCGTCCGTCATGAGCACAACCTTGTGGTAGCGGAGGTTCTCGACCTTGAACTCCTCCTTGCCGATGCCCGTGCCGAGCGCCTGGATGAGCACGCGCAACTCGTTGTGGCTGAGGATCTTGTCGAAGCGGGCCTTCTCCACATTCAGCACCTTGCCCTTGAGGGGCAGGATGGCCTGGGTGGCCCGGTGCCGGCCCTGCTTGGCGCTGCCACCGGCGGAATCGCCCTCCACCAGGAAGATCTCGCTGAGGGCTGGATCCTTTTCCTGGCAGTCCGCCAGCTTGCCGGGCAGGCCGCCCCCGTCGAGGGCCCCCTTGCGCCGGGTCAGGTCACGGGCCTTGCGGGCCGCCTCGCGGGCCCGGGCCGCCTCGATGGCCTTTTCCAGGATGGCCTTGGCCTCCCGTGGGTTCTCCTCGAAGAAGCTGGAGAGCCGTTCGTAGACGATGGTCTGGACGATGCCCTTCACTTCGCTGGAGACCAGCCTGTCCTTGGTCTGACTGGAAAATTTGGGGTCAGGAACCTTGGCACTGAGGACCGCCGTGAGGCCCTCGCGAACATCCTCGCCAGAGAGGGTCACCTTCGCGCTCTTCAGCAGGTTGTTCTTCTCGGCGTAGGTATTGATGACGCGCGTCATGGCGGCCCGGAAGCCCTCCAGGTGCGCACCGCCATCCCGGTTGCGGATGTTGTTCGTGAAGCAGTAGAGGGTTTCCTGGTAGGTGTCGTTCCACTGGAGGGCTACCTCCACCGTGGTGTCCTGCTTCTCGTCCTTGATCAAGATCGGGGGCTTGTGCAGGACCACCTTGTTGCGGTTCAGGTGCTCCACGAAGGCGCTGATGCCGCCGGCGTTCATGAAGTCGTGCGCATCCCCGGTGCGCTCGTCCGTGATGCGGATGTGGACGCCCTGGTTCAGGTAGCTCAGCTCCCGCAGGCGCTGGCTCAAGATCTCGAAGCTGAAGTCCAGGACGTTGTTGAACACCTCGGGATCGGGTTGAAATTTCACCCGGGTGCCCCGCCTGGCCGTGGGGCCAATCCGCTTCAATGGGGCGTCCGCCTTGCCCTGAGAGAAGGTCATGGCGTATTCCTGGCCTTCCTTCCATACCGTGAGCCAGAGCTTCGACGAAAGCGCGTTCACACAGGACACACCCACACCGTGGAGGCCGCCGGACACCTTGTAGGCGTTCTTGCCGTCCGTGCTGGTGTTGTCGAACTTTCCCCCCGCGTGGAGCACCGTCATGATCACTTCCGCGGCGCTGCGGCCCTCTTCCTTGTGGATATCCACGGGGATCCCGCGGCCATCGTCCTGCACGGTACAGCTGCCGTCGCCGTGCAGGATCACGTCGACCTGCTTACAGAAGCCCGCCAGGGCCTCGTCGACGGAGTTGTCCACGACTTCGTAGACCATGTGGTGGAGGCCGCTGCCGTCATCCGTGTCGCCGATGTACATGCCGGGCCGCTTGCGGACGGCTTCGAGGTCTCTCAGAACCGTGATGTTGTCGGCGGTGTAGCTATCGGTTTCCAGGGGAGTGTGAACACGTGAGGTAAAGACTTCTTCAGACATCAATACTCGCTTTGTGGGAATCGGTGAAGTGCGGTAGCGGTCAAACGGTGGCGCTGTTGGCGAAGCGCACGGGCATGAGGACGTAGCGGAAGCTGAAATCCTCCAGGCTGGGCGACATGAAGACCCCCTGGCCCACCTCGTCTTTGAACTGGTAAACCACCTCGTCACCGGGCAGGCGTTCCAGGAGTTCCGTGAGGTAGTCAATGTTGAAGGCCAGCTCGAAAGGCTGTTCCTCGCCCGTGAAGGGGAGTGTGGCCTGGTTCACGCCCTCGTCGGGGTGCTGGAAGACCGTGCGGAGGTTGGGGAACTCATAAAACAGGCGCACGTTCTTATTGTAATCGTCCTTCTTCAACCCCACAAATCGCAGGGTCTTCAGGAAGTCCTCGCGGTCCATGATCACGCGCTTGGGAAGCTCGGCCGGCAGCACCTTCTCGTAGGCGGGATAGTTGCCCGTCACCAGGCGGGTGCTGAACTTCAGCCCCGGCAGATCAAGGAAAAGCGTCGTCCCGTCCCAGCAAAGTTCCACCTCGCCCTCATCTCCGAGCAGGGTGGGGATGAGGTCCAGGGCGCGTTTGGGCACGATGAGGCGAACTTCGTCCTTGAGTTTCGTATCACAGGGCACTTCTGCCACGGCCAGGCGGAAACCATCGGTGGAAACGACGCGGACGTGGTGCTTGGAAAGGTGCACCAGCACGGCGGAAAGGGTCGGCTTGGTGGCGTCCTTGCTGACGGCGATGGACCCCAGCTGGATGGCCCGCTTGAAGCGAACCACGGGGATCTTCACCACGGGCAGTTCCTTGCTGGGCGCGGGCAGTTCGGGGAACCCCTCGCCGGGCTGGATGTTGTGCTCGGAGTTCATGCCCTTGGCCCGCAGCCAAAGCCGGCCGCCGGCATCCGGGCATTCCAGGCTCAGGACGCCTTCCGGAAACACCCGGACTGTTTCGATGAATTTTTTCCCCGGCACAGCCATGGTCCATTGGCCCTGTCCCTCGCCGGGAACGGTGGCCTCGAAGGCCAATTCCATGTCCGTAGCCTTGAGGACGACCTCCTTGGGGCGCACATCCACGAAAATATGCTGAAGGATCGGAAGGGTCACCCGGCGGTCGAGGGCATGCTTCAGCAGCCCCAGCGTCCTGTCCAGACGGTCCTTAGAAACCTGTAATTGAAGACTCATGAATCACCCTTGATGATGATGAGGACCGGGGCAACCTGTGGAAAGCCATGCCAAAGCCCTATCCTACCGGAGTTTCCCGACCTGGGACAGGCTGTGGAGAGCCCCCGGAACCCGGTGGAATGAGGGTCGCGGATCCCCGGGGAAGCCCCCGCGGGGGCGGGGTTGTGGATCCAGGGAAGCCGGGGGTGTGGAAAAGATCGTAATGGTCATCAAATCAGTGAATGCTATTGAGCAGTGCCTGGACCATCCTGTGGAATTCCGAATCCCGCTTCATGCGGTCTCGCACGGAATCGATGGCGTTCATCACGGTGGAGTGGTGCATGTTGAAGGCCCGTCCGATGTCGGCAAAGGGTAGTGACGCGATCTCCCGTGCAAGATACATAGCCACCTGACGGGGAACGAGAATCGCCTGCTGGCGGGACCGCTTCTTCATGAGATCGGCAAACGGAACATTGAATGTTTCCGCGGTCATGCGGTAGATGCGATCCGCGTGGACCGGCGCGGTGGGTTCTTCCCCACTCTGGCCCTGGAAGGCGGCATGGGCGATCTCCAGCGAAGGCGGCACCCCGATGAGGCTGGCCTGGAAGATCACACGCGTCAGAAGCCCTTCCAGATCGCGGACGCTGCCCTTGGCTTTGTGGGCGATGAAGGTCAAGACGTCCTCGGGAATACGCGGGACATGGCGGAAATCCACATCTTCCAGTTTTTTCCGCAGGATGGCGATGCGGGTCTCGAAATCCGGGGGCTGGATGTCGGCGGTGAGCCCCCACTTGAAGCGGGTGATGAGCCGCTCGTGGCAGCCTTCGAGCCGCTGGGGGGGCTTATCGGACGTGATGACGATTTGCCTGCCGTGCTGGAGCAGGTGCTCCAGGATGTGGAAGATCTCTTCTTGCGTCCGCTCCATCTTGCCCAGCGTCTGCACATCATCAAGCAACAAGACATCGTTCTGCTGGTACTTCTTCCGCATGGGCTCGGTGTTTTTCGCGCGAATGGCCACCGTCAACTCATTGAAGAAGTTGTCCACCTTGAGGTAGACCACACGCAGGTTGGGGTCGCGCTCCAACAGGCCCTTTCCGATGCCCACCATGAGATGGGTCTTGCCCAGGCCGGCACCACCATAGATGAACAGCGGATTCATGCTGAGGGGCGTAGAGGCCTTGCCGTAGCTGTCCACCACGGCCTTGGCCGCGGCAAAGGCCAGTTGGCTGCCGGGGCCCACCACGAAGCGGTCCAGGGTGTAGCGGTTGAACAGGTGGGGGAAGGGCACCACCGGTTCCACGGAGCCAGACGCAGCGTGAAGCGCCTTTTTCGGGGCAGGCTTGGGTTCGGTCGCCGGAGTGCCATTGATGTGAAATTCCAGGCGCAAATCCGCCAGCCCGCCCTGGGCCAGGGAATCGTTAAATTCCTCTGGGAGCTGCTGCTCAATCCAGAGTTTCGCGGCTGCGCTGGGCACTTGGATCCAGAGCGCGCCCTCCGCCATCTTCAGGGGCACACAGGGCGCGATCCATTCCTTGAAGCTGGCCTCGGGCAGCTGTTTGGACAGGCCGAGGCGGATGGTCTCCCAGAGGGCTGTGGGATCGGCGGATCGCATGGGTTCACCAGCAGGGGTGGTGGCAGAGCGCGGGCACGCACCGTCGACGGAGGGTGCTACGCACGCTCCGTCCACGCCAGGCTCGCGGGGGGGACCTTAATCTAGCATCCTGCGGTGGGGATGCCAGCGTGGAAATGCCCTTGAGCCTGCGGGCGCTCGCTGTTACTCTCGAATGTTCGTCCTCCTCCCCGGGAGGGGACCCCCGAGGTGGAACCATGAAGCGCACGTTTCAGCCCAACAACCGT
>JANXYT010000309.1 GCA_025355915.1 Holophagaceae bacterium | reverse complement strand
GCGCCTCCGGCGCCCGGTCCGACCTCGGTCCGGGCCTGGCGCAGGTAGCCTTCGATCTCCAGGCGATGGGGCTCCAGGAGCTGGACCCGCTCCCACTTGGTGATGGCTTCTTCCACCAGGCCCATGTCATAGAGCTGGACGGCTTCCCGCAGGAGCTTATCGATGTCGTCGTCGGCGGGGTGCGTTGCCGCCGGCGCGGTCGCCACGGCGGTGGGGGCCGGCAGGGGGGCCATGCCCAGTTCCTGGCGCGCGCCATTGGCGTAGCCTCGCGCCAGGGCGTGGGCGGGATCCAGGCTGAGGGTCTGCTCCCACTTGCGGAGAGCATCCTCGGTTTGGCCCATGTCGTAGAGGGTGCAGCCCTCGGTCACCAGACGCTGGGGATCCAAGGCGTCGGTGCCGATACGGACGGGTTCTGGCGTGGGCGGGGTGGGGTTGATTGCGGGTGGAAGGGGCGCCGGTTCGGGTGTCGGTTGAGCAGGTTCCGGTTCCGGTTCAGGTTCCGGCGGTGCGGGAACGGCTTCGGTCACCGGCGGGGGATCCAAAGCGGCGGCCTCGGCCTTCCGAAGGGCCAGGAGGCGCTGCTTCACGGCCAGCAGCTTTTCGCGGGCCTCGGTGTGTGAAGGCTGCTGCTTGAGGATGGCCTGCCAGATCTGGCCTGCCTTGACGGTCTCGCCTTGTGTGAAGAGCTCATCCGCCTGGCGGAGGTGGGGCGCGTAGGGATCGGGCGTCATGGCAAGGATCTCAATGGAGTCAATGGAGCGGAAACTCGTCCGGGTTGCGCACCAGCAGCATGAAGGTGCTGTTTCCACAGGTGAATTCCTGATGGCTGCGAAGTTGCACCGGTTCCGTGATGCGCTCGCTGTTCACCAGGGTTCCGTTGGTGGACTGCTGATCGCTGATCCACACGGTGCCGTCCCGGTGGATTTCGAGGATGGCATGGCGGCGGGAGGTTTCGGGATCCCGCGTGATGACATCGCCCTCCTCGCGGCCGATGACGGTCTGGGGGCGCTCTAGGACCTGGACCGAGGAGGCCTGGGGGCCCGTCAGGAACGCCAGGCTGAACTTCAGGCCGGGCGGCATCCCCGGGACCTGAAGCCCGGCGGCCTCCAACATGGAGGCACGGTCGCGCTTGGCGGTGGTGCGGGCCGCTGGAACCAGGGCCGGTGGGGTCGGCTCATCCTCGGGCATGGGCCCCGTGAGGGGGCGGGACAGGGTCTCGTCCATGGGCGCCAAAGATAATCCCGGATTCACCACCTCGAACACGTGACTGCACTTCGGGCACTTGAACCGCTTGGTGCGGGCGGCACCAAAACGGCTATCGTCGTACTGGAAGCGGGCCTGGCAGGCCGGGCACACCACGATCATCGGGCCCCCGTGAAGCTGCTGAAGTGTACTCGCTACTTCTTGCGCGTGGCGAAGAAGCTGAACTCGCTGCGCAAGGGAACGCCCTCTGGCAGCTTGAAGCCGGTGACGCCCGAGGGAAGCGGCTGATTGATCTTCAGCGCCCCGAGCTCCAGGAACCAGGTATCGCCGCTGCGCTCGACCCACTGGATCTGGCGCGGCAGCCAGGTCTCCTTGTCGACCCAGAGGTTCAGGGCCTGCATCCGCTTCCGAAGGGACAGGGTGCGCGGCGTGAGCGCCAGGGACCACGTGTTGGAGCCGTCCTTGGCCTCGCCCAGGGCGATCTGGAAGTAGTCGGAGAGGTAGCTCAGCTTCTGGCCAAGCCCCAGGAACTTCCGGTCCGCGTTCTTGATGATGCCGATTTTCATGAGCTCGCCTTCCCGGGCCTCGGGGCTGTACGAGACGAGGGCCTTGGGGGTGAGGTGGAGGACCAGATCCTCCGGTGGCTGGAAGGCGAAGTGCGCGAAATCAGAGCCTTGCAGGTACATGGTGCCCCGGGTCACCGAGGGGGTCTTCAACAGGGCCCGGCGCAGGGTGAGGGTGAAGGGGCACTGCAGGGTCTGGACCTGGGCCTGGGCGTTGTCGAACCGTTCCACCATCTCGCGCAGCGGGGGCGGGGCCTGCCCTGCCAGGAGAAGGGCGAGAAGCAGAATGGCGGCGGCGCGTCGGAACACGGGAGCTCCTAGTCGGATACGGCAGGAAGCGCGAGGGGTTCCCGCTGGTGGGCCAGGTGCAGGGCCACCGTGGTGCCCCGGAGGACCTCTTCTGCGGCGAACCGGGCCAGGTCGGGGTGGTTGTTGGATTCGCTCAGATGGGCCAGCACGACCCCCTTCAGGCGCGGCGAACATACCCGCGCGAGCAGCTCGGCCATGGCGGCGTTGCTGAGGTGCCCCACCCGGCTCAGAATCCGGGCCTTGAGCCGCGGCGGGTAGTCGCCTTCGCGCAGCATGTCCACATCGTGATTGGCCTCCAGCACCAGGAGGTCCAGGTCCTGCAGATGATCGGCCACCAGGGCCGTGGGCTGGCCCAGATCCGTGACCACGGCGCAGGCGTGACCCCCGACCTCCACGCGATAGGCCACCGGATCAACGGCGTCGTGGGGCAGCGCGAAGGGCAGCACACGCCAGCCCTCCCAGTCCAAGGGCTGGCCCGCCTCCAGCTCGATCCAGCGGCTCAAGGGAATGTCCACGCCTTGGGCCCGCTGCGCGGCCTGCCGGGTTTCCCCCGTGGCGAGGATGGCCCAGTCCGTGCGGCGCAGGATGACGCCCAGGGCGCCGATGTGATCGGAATGTTCGTGGGTCAGCGCCAGGGCCCGGACCTCACCCGCGCTGCGACCCAGGCCCTCTAGGCGCTGGTGGATCTGGCGCAGCGAGATGCCTGCGTCGATGAGGAGCGTCCGCTCACCGTCCGACAGGGCGTGGCAGTTCCCCTTGGAACCCGAGGCAAGCGCGGCATAGTGCATGGTTCAGGATAGCTCGTACACTGTCCCCATGAGCCCGACGCCTACTCCGACCCTGCGCCCGTCCACCCCTGGGGACCTCGAGACCCACGTGGCCCACCGCGTCGCCATGTTCCGCGACATGGAGATGGGCTCGGAGGAGGGCCTGAAGCGCATGGCGGAGGCCTTCCGGAACCTCCTGCGTGGCTGGCTGGTGACGGGCCAGTGCCGGGGCCTGGTACTGGAGGAGGAGGGGCGGATTGTGGCCAGCGTGCTGATGCTGCTGAAGGACACGATGCCGACACCGGTGACACCCCTCTCCGTGAGGGGGTACCTCTTCAACGTCTACACCGACCCGTCGCATCGCCGCCGGGGCCTGGCCGCCCGCCTCACGGACGCGGCCCTGGACCTCGCCCGCGACCTGGGCATCGAGATCGTGGAACTGCATGCCAGCCTCGAAGCGGAGGGCCTCTACCAGCGGATGGGCTTTTCCCCCACCAGCGAGATGCGCCTGGTGATGGGCGCGGGCATCAAGACACCGAAGCAGTGGAAGCATCGGCGCTGACCGTACCGCCCGTACCGCGCCACCGCCACAGCCAGAGAATCACCGCGCCGCAGACCAGGGTGCAGATCAGGCTCGCCTCGAGACCGAAGGCCCCGCCGGTGAGCCATGCCGGACGGCCATGAAAGACCGGCATCCAGGCGCCCTTGATGTCGCTGGTGCCGCTCACGCCGAACCCAAGCAGGCTCCCCTGCGCCCAGTTCCAGCCCAGGTGGACGCCGATGGGCAGGGCCAGGCTGCGGGTCCGGAGGTAGCAGAAGCCCAGGAGGATGGCCGCGAGTCCGATGTTCAGCGTGGCCCAGAGCTTGGTGGCTCCATGCATGCCGGGGTTGCCCCAATGGCCCAGGGCAAACAGCCCGGCAAAGACCAGCTGGCCCACCCAGGGCCCGGCGCCCTCTACCACCCGCTGGAAGGGGTAGCCCCGGGCGATGATCTCCTCGTTGAAGGCCACACCCAGGAAGATCCACGCGGAAGCCAGCAGCTGTCGAGCCCCGACTCCAGCGGCTCGCTCCCAGTGGAAACCGTCCAGGCCCCGCACCAGCAGGGCGGTCACCAGGATGATCAGAATGCCGCCGAAGGTTCCCGCCAGGCACTCAAGAAGCCAGCGCCGGCCTGGGAGGAATCCCAGGCTGCTGAAAGCCCGTCCCTCCAGCCTTAGGCAGAGGTAGCTCGCCAGGGCCCCTAGACCAGCACCCATCCATACGCCAGCACCCGGATGCACGCCGGCCACCTTCATTCCCAGGGAGGTCAGGAATCCCAGGCCCATGAGCAGAAGCAGGAAGCCGAGGGCCTTCCACCCGCTGCGCAGGGTGCCGCCTTCATCAATGAACCACTTGGACATGCAGACCCCTGGAAGCTCGGGCTACGGCGGGGCCCCTACAAGGGAATGTTCCCGTGCTTCTTGGGCGGGGTGGTGTCCCGTTTGGTGTCGAGGAAGGCGAGGGCCTTGACCAGCTTCTGGCGGGTCTCGCGGGGCAGGATCACCTCGTCGATGAAGCCGAACTCGGCGGCGATGTAGGGATTGGCGAATTTCTCGTTGTACTCGGCGATGAGCTCGGCCTTTTTGGCGGCCGGATCCGGCGCGATGGCGATGGACTTGCCATGCAGCACGTTCATGGCGCCCTCGGCGCCCATGACGGCGATCTGGGCCGTGGGGTAGGCGAAGTTGAAGTCCGTGCGGATGTGCTTGCTGGCCATCACGCAGTAGGCGCCGCCGTAGGCCTTGCGGGTGATGATGGTGATCTTGGGTACCGTGGCTTCGCAAAAGGCGAAGAGCAGCTTGGCCCCGTGGCGGATAATGCCGCCGTGTTCCTGGGTCACGCCCGGCAGGAAGCCCGGCACATCCTCGAAGGTGATGAGGGGGATATTGAAGGCATCGCAGAAGCGCACGAAGCGGGCGCCCTTCTCGCTGGAGGCGATGTCCAGCACCCCGGCGTAGAAGGCGGGCTGGTTGGCCACGATGCCCACACTGCGCCCCTCGATGCGGGCAAAGCCCACGACGAGGTTCGGCGCGAAGGCCTCGTGCACCTCGAAGAAGTGCGCGTCATCCACCACGCCGCAGATGATGTCCCGGATGTCGTAGGGCTTGGCGGGGTCTTCCGGCACCACCTTGTCGAGCTCCGGGTTTTCCAGGGGCATCGGGTTTTTCGGGGCCCGGCGGGGGGCCTCGCCCAGGTTGTTGCTGGGCAGGAAGGAGAGCAGTTCGCGGGTGTGGGCCAGGGCGGCGAGGTCGCTGGCGCAGACGAAGTGGGCCACGCCGCTCTTCGTCGAGTGGGTGTGGGCGCCGCCCAGTTCCTCCTTCGTGACTTCCTCATGGGTGACGGCCTTGATGACGTCGGGACCCGTCACGAACATGTAGCTCGTGCCCTTCACCATGGTGATGAAGTCCGTGATGGCGGGGCTGTAGACGGCGCCACCCGCGCAGGGGCCCATGATGAGGCTGATCTGGGGGATGACGCCGCTGGCCAGGGTGTTGCGCAGGAAGATGTCGGCATAGCCGCCCAGGGAGACCACGCCCTCCTGGATGCGCGCGCCGCCGCTGTCGTTGAGGCCGATGACGGGGCAGCCCACCTTCATGGCCAGGTCCATCACCTTGCAGATCTTCTTGGCGTAGGCCTCCGACAGCGACCCGCCGAACACCGTGAAGTCCTGGGCAAAGATGGCCACGGGGCGCCCATCCACACGACCGAAGCCCGTCACCACGCCGTCGCCGGGAATCTTTTCCACACCCCAGTTGCGGTGGACCATGAGGGCGTCCATCTCCTCGAAGGAGCCCTCGTCCAGGAAGGCCGCCACCCGCTCCCGGGCCGTGAGCTTGCCGCCCTCATGCTGCTTCTGGATCCGTGCCTCGCCGCCCCCGAGCATGGCCAGGGCGTGCTTGGCTTTCAGCAATTCGAGTTTCTTTTCGAGGGACATGGGGCTCCCGGAAGACAGATTGGCGGCGGATCAGTTGGGGGATCAGCCGCCAGTCTAACCGGGTGGAAGGTCCTAGCGGATGGCCCTCGGCTGGGTCATGGCCTCCAGGCTGAAGGCCTCATCCAGCTCGGCGGGGGTCAGGTAGCCTTTGCGGAGGATTAGCTCACGCACGGGTACGCCAGTTTCCAGGGCCTCCTTAGCCACCTCGGTGGCGCGCTTGTAGCCAATGGCGGGCATGACCGCGGTGACGATGCCGATGCTGTGCTCCACCTGCTCGCGGCAATGTTCCCGGTTGGCGGTGATGCCCACGATGCACTTGGTGGTGAGCACATTCACCGCGGCCGTGAGGTTGCGCAGGCTGGTGGCCAGGCTGTAGGCCAGGATGGGCTCCATCACGTTCAGCTGAAGTTGCCCCGCCTCGGCGGCCAGGGTGATGGTGAGGTCGTTGCCGATGACCTGGAAGGCCACCTGGTTCACCACCTCGGGGATCACGGGATTCACCTTGCCGGGCATGATGCTGCTGCCGGGCTGCATGGGGGGCAGGTTGATCTCGCCGAAGCCGCAGCGGGGGCCGCTGCTGAGCAGGCGGAGGTCGTTGCAGAGCTTGCTGAGTTTCACCGCCGCGCGCTTCACCACGCCGGAGAACATGACGAAGGCGCCGGTATCCGGTGTGGCTTCGACGAGGTTTTCCGCCAGGACGATGTCCAGGCCCGTCACCGTGCGGAGCTCCTCAACCACAACTTCCGGATAGCGCGGATCGGCGCAGATGCCTGTTCCAATGGCTGTGCCGCCCATGTTCACTTCCAGGAAGAAGCGGGCGGTTTCCTGCAGGCGCAGGATGTCCTCGCCGGTGGTGACGGCGTAGGCCTCGAACTCCTGGCCCAGGGTCATGGGCACGGCGTCCTGCAGCTGGGTGCGGCCCATCTTGATGGCATCCGAGAACTCCCTGCCCTTGTCGTGCAGGGCCGTTTTCAGGCGATTCATGGCCCCCAGGAGGCTTTGCAGCATGAAGATGGTGCTGAGGCGCAGGGCCGTGGGATAGACATCATTGGTGCTCTGGCCCAGGTTCACATGGTCATTGGGGTGGCAGTAGGCATACTCGCCCCGCGCGTGGCCCAGCAGCTCCAGGGCGCGGTTGGCGATGACCTCGTTGGCGTTCATGTTGGTGGAGGTACCGGCGCCGCCCTGCACCATGTCCGTGGGGAAGTGGCCGTGCCAGTGGCCGTCAATGATTTCCTGCGACGCCCGGTCGATGGCGTCCGCGATGGCGGGATCCAGCAGCCCCAAGCGGGCGTTGGCGCGGGCCGCGGCCTGCTTGACCAAGGCCAGGGCTCGAATCATGGCCGGAAAGTGGCTGGTGGGCGTGCCCGTGATGGGGAAATTGTGGACGGCCCGGAGGGTCTGCACGCCAAAAAGCGCGTCCTCGGGCACGTCCAGGGGGCCGAGCAGATCGGTTTCGCGCCGCGTCCGGCCGCTGGCGTAGGCCTGCTCGCGTCCCGTTCGGGGCGTGGCCGAGTAGAGCAGGCGCTGGTGCAGGACGTTCGACACCTTGCTGAGCACGGCGATGGCGGCCGCGCCATCCTGGCTCAGGTTGCCGAGCACGGCCTCGCGATCCAGATCCAGCAGGACGGCCGCCGTGAGGGCCACCCCCGTGGCGGTGTGGTTGCTGACGGCCAGGAAGGATTGTTCGCCCGCGATATCGCCGGGGCCGAGAATCACCACGGGTTCCGCGCCCTCCCCGTTGTCCCGGGTGATCTCCACCCGGCCTTCGGCGATGACCGTGGCGCCCACGCGGGGCTCCCCCTGCCGGAAGAGGCTGGTGCCCGCGGCCACCTCCCGGCGCCGGGCGGCCCGGGCGATCAGGCTCAAATCCGTATCGGACAGCCCAGAGAAGATTTCGCAGCGGCGAAGGACGGTTGTGATGGCATCCATGGACAACACCTCAGGGCCCGGACCGGGGCCTTCCTCCATGGTAGTGGTCCGATTTTACGAATTGGTCACGATTAGCCAGAAAGCCTTGTCAAGCTGGGCACCGGAACACCAAAGCAGTGTTAATGCCCCCGAAGGCGAAGTTGTTGCTCAAAAAGCAGGTCGCGGCCAGGGTCCGGGGCGTGGCCTGGATGTAGTCGAGCTCGGCGCAGCGGGGATCCGGGGTCACCAGGTTCAGGGTGGGGGCGATGCGGTGGGCCAGGGTCATGCGAATGCCCACCCAGGCTTC
>JANXYT010000462.1 GCA_025355915.1 Holophagaceae bacterium | reverse complement strand
CCAACACCTTCGCGTGAGTGAGGGGCGGCGCGGCGGGGCTGAAGTGGATGATGCGGCCGGGGCCCTGTCGAGGCACGGCGGCCAGGGTGTCTCGCAGCACCTCGGGGCGCAGCACCATGCCCGGCCCGCCGCCGAAGGGGGCATCGTCCACGTGGCCAAAGGCGTTGCCCGCGAAGGGGCGGAAACTGTGCGTGTGGAGGGCGTGACCCAGCTCCCGGAAGGCACGGCCGGTGATGCCGAGCCGGGCGGCCTCGAAAAATTCCGGGAACAGCGTCAGAGCATCGACGCGCATCACTTCACCAGCGCATGAAAGGCCTTCGTGAAGGTGCGCAGGATGAGATCGAAGCTGAAGGCGAAGTAGAGGGTATTGCCGAGGGAGCCCGCCGCGCCGATCCAGGCCCAGGCGGGACGCTCTTCGAGCAGGGCGGCGCCCAGCAGGCAGAGGATGGCGGCGGGCAGTTGGTTGCCGAAGGGAAGGGGGACGGGAATCGCCAGCAGGAACCCGGTCCAGGCAATGCAAGCGCCCATCCAGCGGTGGCTGAGGGGCCGCTGTTCGGCGCCACGCCAACGGAAGCGTTTCAATTGGGCCTCAAGCTTGGCCAGAGCATCCTTGATGCGGCCCTTGTGGATGGGCTGGATTTGAATGCGTTTGGGAACCCAGGGATGGGGTGTGCCCCAGGCCAGCTGGGCGCCCAGGGCCATCAGGCCGATGCCGCCCACTGGGGCCAGCCCCACGTTCAGGCCTGGGATGAGGTTCGGCAGCGAGACCAGCAGCACCAGCAAGCCGTACGTCTGCTCCCCGGCCGCATCCAGCAGCTCCCCAAGCGTGATCTCACCCTCGGCGTCAAGCAGGGCGTGGAGGGTTTGGAAAAAGGGCTTGGGGGTGGGATACACCCGTCCAGCATGACGGAAAAGAGTCTTCAGTCCTCAGTCTTCAGTCTTCAGGTCCTGTGCGAGGCCGTGGGGACTGACCCTCGCGCACCAGCTGCCCGCAGGCACCGGCGACATCCTGGCCCCGGCTGCGACGGACGCTGACGGGCACATCCGCGTCCGACAGCAGGCGGCAGAGGGCACCGATGCGGGCTTCCTCGGGCGACTCGAACCCTGATCCTTCGTGGGGGTTGAAGGGGATGAGGTTCACCTTGGCGGGAAAGCGGCGGGCGAAGGCCGCCAGGCGGCGGCCGTCTTCCAGGCTGTCGGTGACACCCTTCAGCAGCACGTACTCGAGGGTGATGCGCTCCCCGGATTGCAACGGGAACCGCCCCAGGGCGCTGGCCAAGTCCTCCAGATTCCAGACGCGGTTCACGGGCATGATGCGCGAGCGATGATCGTCCGTGGTGGCGTTCAAACTCAGGGCCAGCCTGGGCCGGCGGGCCAGGCTTCCCATGCGGTCGATGCCGTTCACCAGGCCCGAGGTGGAGACGGTGATGCGGCGAGGCGGGATGGCGAGGCCCTCCGCATCGGTCAGCGTATCGAAGGCTGCCATGAGGTGATCGAAATTATGGAGGGGTTCTCCCATGCCCATGAACACCAGGTTCACGGGGCGCATCGTGCGCCCCGCCCCTTCGGGGCCATGCTTCGCACGGTGGCCCTCCGCATCCTGCTCCGGCCTGACCGGGCGTTCACGGGGGTGGGCGTGGTGATTCAGTATGGCCACCACCTGGCCCACGATCTCTGCGGCGCTGAGGTTGCGGATGATGCCCATCTGCCCCGTGGCGCAGAAGGTGCAGCCCATGGCACAGCCCACCTGGCTGGAGAGGCAGAGGGTGACGCGGCCCTCGTACGGCATGAAGACGCCTTCGACCTGCTTTCCATCGACCAGTTTGAAGACGTGCTTGGTGGAGCCATCGGAAGACGGTTCGCTCTGGATGATGGTTGGCCAGGCGAGGTCCACCTCGGCCTCCAGCCGGGCCCGGAGGGGTTTGGACAGGTTCGAAAACTGTTCCCAACGCGTCCACCGCTGACGCATCAAGCCAGTGAAGATCTGGCCGCCGCGCCAGGCCGGTTCGCCAAGGGAGGCCAGGAGTGCTCCCAGCTCCGCACGGCCCAGCCCCGCGGCGTTGGAACGCACGATGGTGCAGGTTTCGGGAGCCGGGGAATCCCAGCGTTGGACCACGCTCAATCCATCCGGATCTTGAAGGACTTCATGAGCCGCAGATCGTCATCGGAGAAAGGCAGCGGGGATTCAGCATCCCCACGATCGGGCATTTCCCGGGGGCCGAGGCTCATGGGAGAGGCCTCCAGGATCAGCATCAGGCCGTAGCCCTTGGCCTGAATCTGGAACGCCAGGTCGCGGCAGTGGTCATCCTCGGACAGGGCCTTCACCAGGGAATCGCCCAGTTCGCTTACCAAGTGGTGCAAGTGCTCTGGCAAGTCCATGGATCCTCCTCCCCCAGAATACCCTGGGCACCCAGTACAAGGATCGGTCGCTGCAGATACCCCTTCAATTCAGGCCAAACCGGGCCCAGACCTGCCTGGACCAAAGGTTCCTCATGGCTTCCCTGAGCTCCTGCAGGGGCGCGGGATCCGGTCACGCCGATGAAATCGTGGACATCCAATAAACACAGCCTGCCTTCATTCGTGTCTCGCTACGATACCCCTTTGACGGAGATCCTCTGCCCCATGCCCTCAACAGCTTTGGATCCGACCCTTCGGGAGACCCAGGACGGGGAGTTGCTGCGTCTGATCAGCGGCGGGGACCAGGCTGCCTTCCGGGAGCTCTACGAGCGGTACGTGGGGCGGCTCCTGGCCTATGTCCGTGCCATGGGGCGACAGCAGGTGTCCGCTGAGGATGCGGTCCAGGAAGTGTTCGCGACCATCTGGAACAAGGCTGCCCAATACCGACCCGAGCTGGGGGCTCCGGAGGCCTGGATCTTCACCATCACTCGCCACAAGGTTTTCGACATCTGGCGAGCCCAGTCCCGCGTAGGGGAGGTGGAGGTCGAGTTGGATACCCTCGTCGACCATTCCTCGGCGGCGGACCCCACCCTGGTGGCCACCCTGCACAAGGCGCTGTCCAGGCTTTCCTCCGATCATCGCAAGCCATTGCTCCTAGCCTACTTCGGGGGTTTCACTTACGAAGAAACCGCCCGGGCCCTCGGAATTCCGGTCGGCACCTTGAAATCCCGCATCCGCACGGCCTTGTTAGACCTTCGAACCCTCCTTGGATCCCCATGACACCCCACAGCCACCCGTCCGAGTTACACCTCCTTGCCTATGTAACCGGTGACGCGGAGCCCCAGCTCCGCGCCTTGCTGGAGTGCCACCTGGGCCTGTGCGACCCCTGTTCCACCGCGGTCGCTCAGCTGAGCGGCCCCGGCGGGCGCTGGCTGGCGCACATCCAGCCCGCGGAGGTTCCTGGGGATCTGTTTGATGGTGTGATGAGTCGCATCCAGGCCGAGGCTCCCCCCACCGTGGTTGACCTGACTTTGCCGCCTGCCGTCCAAG
>JANXYT010000308.1 GCA_025355915.1 Holophagaceae bacterium | reverse complement strand
CTGGGCGATCCATTCGGCCACGCGGATGCCGTCCACGGCGGCCGAGGTGATGCCGCCCGCGAAGCCCGCACCCTCGCCGCAGGGATAGAGGCCTGGATGGGACACGGACTGTCCATCCTCGCCGCGCAGGAGCTGGATCGGACTGCTGGTGCGGCTTTCGATGGCCAGCAGGATGGCTTCGCGGCTGGCGAAGCCGTGGATCTTCTTATCAAAGGTAGGGAGCGCCCCGGCGAGCTGCTCCCGCACAAAATCCGGCAGGCAGGTGCGCAGATCCGCCGCCACGGCGAAGGGTTTGAAACTGGTGGGGGGGAGGTGGCCCGTGGCGCGGCCCTTCAGGAAATCCTGCACGGCCATGGCGGGGGCGCCGTAGGTTTCCCCCGCGGCCCGGAAGGCGGCCTGCTCCCACTTCCGCTGGAAGTACATGCCCCCCAGCAGGTGCTCGCTGCCGAAATCCGCGGTGTTCACCTTCGCGACCAGGCCAGAGTTCGCGAAGCCCGAATCGCGCTTTTCATTGCTCATGCCGTTCACCACCACGCCGCCCGGTTCGCTGCTGCACTGGATCACTTCGCCGCCGGGGCACATGCAGAAGCTGTAGGCGGCGCGGTTCAGGCCGAAGTTGCAGACCAGTTTGTAGTCCGCGGCGGGCAGGGAGGGATGCCCCGCGTTGGGGCCGTACTGGGAGCGGTCGACGAGGTCCTGGGGATGTTCCACCCGCACGCCCATGGCGAAGGGCTTCTGGCGCATGGCCACGCCATGGCCATGCAGCATCTCGAAGGTATCCCGGGCGCTGTGCCCCGGCGCCAGCACCAGGGCCTCACAGGGGATTTCTTCGCCAGTGGCCAGCACCGCGGCACGGACCCGGCCCTGTTCGTCGAAGCGAACCTCCGCCAGTTGCGATCTGAACCGATACTGGGCGCCGCGCGCTTCGACGGACTTGCGGATGAGTACGGCGCAGCGGCGGATGACATCCGTGCCCACATGGGGCTTGGCGAGGTAGAGGATCCGGGGGTTTGCGCCGAAGCGCACGAAAGCCTCCAGCACGTAGCGCGTGGCCGGGTGCCCGATGCGCGTGGTGAGCTTGCCGTCACTGAAAGTGCCCGCGCCACCCTCACCGAACTGGGCGTTGGCCTCGGGATCCAGCACCGCATCCTTCCACAGGCCCGAAATGGCCTTCACCCGCTCGCCCATGGCGGGCCCGCGCTCCAGCACAATGGGCTCGATGCCGTAGTCCAGCAGGCGCAAGGCGCAGAAGGTGCCGGCGGGACCGCTGCCCACCACCACCACACGGGGGCGACGCGGCGGCCGCGCCACCGCGTAGGGCGCCAAGTCTGGCGCCAGATCCAGCTTGAGACCGGCCGGCAGCGGGCCCAGTTCCAGGGCGCGATCCGTCTCGAAGCTGAGGGCCGCCAGGAAGCGGATGGTCCCCTTGTGCCGGGCGTCGAGGCTGCGGCGCTCCAGGGTCACGGCGCGGTAATCCTTCGGCGCGCCGCCCAGCGCGTGGGCCAGGGGCTGCGCCAGATCCAACGCCTCCTCGCCCAAATGCAACGGCAGATTGGAAAGCAGGTAGCGCATGGTCGCCTCGGCGGAAGGAGTCCACGGGACTCAAGGCCATACGCTAGGTTAACGCCATTGGCGGAACCCATGGAAAGCGCCCCGGGTGATCGGGGCGCTTCTCACGGGCAGATGCAATGGTTCAATCCGTCACGGCGAACACCACGCGGTCGTTGCGCAGACGCTCGGGATCCAGGATGCGGATGGTGGCAACCTTTCGATCCTCGGCGAAGGTCACGGTGTAGTCCTTGTCCTTTTGCAGGGATCCGGGGACCACGTTCACCTTGCTGATCTTGGTGAGGCCCACGTCGGAGGCTTGGATCTGAACTTCGGGATTCGGACTATCTAGGGGCAGGTCCTTCTCGAAGCGGGCAGCCAGGGCCTTGGGGCCCATGCGGTCCTTGGCGAAGACGGGCACGACAATGACGCCCTCACTCACCAATTGTTTGCGCTGTCCGACCAGGTAGTGCAGGGAGTTAAGCTTGGCCTTCTGGGACTGGCTCAGGGTGTTGAGTTCGCCCACCTGGGACATCAAGGAAGTCTTCTCAGTTCGCAGGGAATCCACCTCCTCTTGCACCTTGGTCCGCTCAGCGACAAGACCCTCCAGTTGCCCAGAAAGATCCTCGGCCTTGGCCATGTTGTCATCGCGGTCGTGTTCCAGGGCTGCACGCTGGTTGTGCAGGTATTCAGTGGGGCCGACCAAGGCCTTGCCTTGGGTGACGGCCGTGACGTAAGTGCCACCCACATACTGCTGATAAACCTGCCAGCCCGGTTGGAGTTCTTCCATGATGTTGGCCCGGGCGGCGATTTCCTTGGCCTTCTCC
>JANXYT010000458.1 GCA_025355915.1 Holophagaceae bacterium | reverse complement strand
CACCTGGAAGTCATACTTGAGGTTCTGGCCGCACTTGCCCACCGATGGGTCCGTCAGCAAAGGCGCCAGGATGCGTCGAACGTCTGCGAAGGGCAGATTGCGGGGATCCAGGTGGGGCGCCAGCTCCGCGAAGAACGCGGCGGCATCACCCCGGAGGTCCAGCAGGGAGGCGGGCAGCCCACTATCCGGCAACAGCCCCGGCAGGGAGCCTTCCGTATCGGCCGTGGCCGGCTTCAGATGGGCCAGGGGCACATAGAGCCCTTCGTTCGGCATCCAGGCGAGGCTCAGGCCCACGATGTGACCCCGCGTGGGATCGATACTGGTGGTCTCCGTATCAAGGCCAAACCGTCCCGCGGCCCGGCAGGCAGCCACCGCCGCTTCGAGATCCGCCAGGGTGGCCGCGGCCCGGTACTTCCGCTCGCTGCCCGCCTGCTGGGCGCTCTGCGTGAACTCCTTGGTGAGGGTCTGAAAGCCCAGTTCCTTGAAGGTCTCCCGGGCCTTGGCTTCGTCCACACCGGAGTAGGCGAGATCCCTGGGGTGCAGGGAAAGGGTGAGATCCGTCACCACGGTGACCAGGCGCTTCGTGAGGCCCAACCACTCGGCCGCGACATCCAGACCCTCGCGCTGCTTGGGCTTCAGGTCGGCCTTGGCGGCGAGGACGCCGTCCAGGCTGCCATGCTTTTCCAGCAGCTGGGCCGCGCCCTTTTCACCGATGCCAGGCACCCCCTTGACGTTATCGGAGGCGTCCCCCACCAGGCTGAGGAAATCCACGATCTGCTCGGGCCAGACACCCATGCGGGCCTTCACGCCCTCGCGGTCGTGCCAGACCTCGCCGTCCTTGGTGTTCAGCACCTGGATGCGGAGGTCGTCATCCACCAGCTGCAGCAGGTCCTTGTCCGGGCTGACAATGACTGCCGGCAGGCCCATGGCGGCGGATTCCCGGGCCAGCGTGCCCATGACGTCGTCGGCCTCGTAGCCATGCAGTTCCACGATGGGAATGTTCAGCGCGGCGATCAGCTCACGGATGACGGGGATCTGCGGGCGCAGGTCCTCGGGCATGGCGTCCCGGTTGGCCTTGTACTCGGGATAGATCTGGTGCCGGAACGTGGGTTCCGGCGTATCGAATACGCAGGCAATGTGGGTGGGCTTGTGTTTCGCCAGGAGCTGAAGAACCATTCGGGTAAACACGTACGCAGACCCGTTCTTCAGGTCCTTTCCTGCACTCCGCGAATGGGCCAGCGCGAAGTAGCTTCGAAAAATGAAGGCGAAGGTATCGATGAGATAGAGGCGGTCTTCGGACATGCCCCCAGTCTGGCAGGGCTCAAGGAATTTCTGCCTCAGTCCGCTCCAGACCAAAGGTTGCAACCCGACCCTTGTAAAGGAAGCCGTGGTCTTTAGCCGAACTTGATATCAAGGTAATTTCTATTCCTGCCGATGTAGACAACCTGGGGAACGATTCCCAGAATTTCCAGAACGAGGCTATCCCAATGAGTGTTTGTCCCAATCTTCGACTGGCATTGCCCGCCGTGTTCATGATTTGTACCGCCCTGCTCTCCCAGCCCGCCGAACGCCCCAAGGCCGAGGCCATGGTGAAGGAGGGCATCGCTTTCATGAAAGCCAACGGCAGGGAAGCCTTCCTTGCCGAGGTTCACAAGCCCACCGGCCGCTTCCATGTGAAATCCGGAGGCACCCTCTATCTCTTCGTGTACGACACGAAGGGTGTGGTTCTGGCCCACGGGGCCCGGGCCAACCTGCTCGGCGTCAACCGCTGGAACGTGAAGGATCCGGATGGCGTCTTCAACATCCAGGAGATCGTCAAGACTGGTCAAAAAAAGGGTGGTGGTTGGGCGGACATGAAGGTCGCAAATCCAGCCACTGGGAAGGTCGAGGATAAGACCTCGTTTTGCTTGGCCGAGGGGGATATGGTCGTCGGCTGCGGGATCTACAAGTAATTCAATCCAGACCGTACGCCCGGCGCAGGAGGCTCTCCCACCAGGCAGCTGGCAGGAGGGCCTTCAGCTTGCCCGCCCAGAAAGCGTCCCTCCCGATCACGAGGCGCCGAGGCGGGTGCTTGGCGTTCAGGGCCCGCAGCATCCTCCGGGCGCAGGTCCCCGCATCCATGGCGAAGCGCTCGGCCTGATCCTTCCGCTTCGCCATATAGCGGGCGATGACGGTTTCGTAGCGGGTCCCCCGCGCTCGCTCCGGCAGGTCTCCCCAGGCCTTGGAGAGAGTGTCCCGGAAGGCCGTGCGAATGGCGCCGGGCTCCACCAGCACCACTGCCACCTCGCGGCCCACCTCCAGCCGCAGGCTTTCCGCCAGGGCCACCACCGCATGTTTGGAGGCGTTGTAGGGCCCCGCCAACGGAATGGACAGCCGCCCCAGCATGGAGGCCACCTGCAGGATCCGAGCGCCGGGCGCGCGGCGCAGCAGGGGCAGAAAGGCATTCGTGACGGTGTGGAGACCGATGACGTTGGTCTCGAACTGCGCCCGGAGTTCCTCTGGACGCAGGAGTTCAAGGGGTCCCACCTGCCCGTAGCCTGCGTTATTCACGAGGGCCTGCAAGTGCAGGTCGGCGCAGGCCGCGGCGGCCGACGCGATGGTGGCCGGGTTGGTGACATCCAGTGGAAGAATGCGCAGATCCTCGCCTGGCGTCAGATCCGCCAGGTCCGCGATATTCCGCGCCGTGGCGACCACGCCCCAGCCCGACGCGCGGCACAACGGCACCAGGGCCCGCCCGATGCCCGTGGAACACCCTGTGATGAGCACCCAGTTACGCATCCATCCTTCTTTTCATGGATAGCCAAACGGGGCACCCCGGGCGCCCCGTTTGGCTGGCACAGCCTGCGGCGAATCGACTATTTCTTGGCCGGCTTCACGGCTTCTTTTTTGACGGGGGCCTTGGATTCAATTTTAGAGGCCATCTGCTTGTAGGTGACGGTCACCTTGTCGCCGGCCTTGATCAGGGCTCTTCCGGTGGTGGTGCCATCGGTGTAGAAGCGCCATTCCTCCTTGCCCAGGTCCAAGGTGAAGCTGTCGGGGGCCACTTCCTTGACGACGCCGGTCTTCTGATAGCTGACGGCGGCTGCGGCCCAGCCGAGGGCTGCACCCAGGATGGCCGTGGCGGCGAGCATGGCGAGGGATTTCATGCGCATGGGGCTCTCCTTGTGAAAAGGTGCCCCAAGGCTATCAGATCAAAGCCAGCAACCCTACGAGGTAGAAACTGAGATCTACACTCAACTCGAAGCGGTTTTTTCCGGCAGTAAAGCGCTCGTGGTACAGCCACAGGTAGAGCACCGGGTAGGCGGCGCAAATGACCAGCACCAGCGCCACGGCCAGGGGATGGCCCTGCCCCCTGGTCTCGAAGGTCAGCCAGAGGGTGCCTGCCAGCAGGGTGCCCAAGAGGCCGATAAGCACGACCTTGGTGGCGCGTTTGCCCATGAGGATCGGCAGCGTTTCTTTTCCCACGATCTGATCGTTCTGCATATCGCGGAACTCGTAGATCACGGTGCGGACGAAGGCCAGGACGCCCACCAGGAAGATGGCCGCGAAGGTGCGCAGGTCCCAGGTCCGACCCTCCTGCCACACCGGCGTGATGACCGCCACCGTGGCCAGGGCCAAGGACACCACCACGTCCTTGGACCCGGGTATTTGCCTCAGGCTCCACTCGCGGCCGCCAAGGTGAAAGCGCCGCTTGTAGGCGGCGCCCACCAGGGTGGCACTGCCCACGACAGCCAAAACCTTCATGCCCAGGCTGGCGGCCAAGCCGAGGGTAAGCCCCAAGGCAGCGAGAGCGGAGATCAACAGGATTCTGCGGTTGCGCTCCAGAAACCGGGCCCGGGCGGGACCCTTGGTGCCGAGTCCCAGGGGGTCGAGGAAGGGGCTGAGCAGATACATGGCCAGCACGTAGGTTCCGGTCAGGGTGGGATACCGCCAACCCAGCGGCAGGCTGAGCCACTTGTGCACGCCCAGGGTCATCAGACCGGCGCCCATGGCCATCAGTGAGGAGCTGCCGTAGGCAGCCTGTAGGAAGCTGCGCCACCGGCTAGGACCGTCGCCGAGTTGTTCCAGCACGTCGACGACTTCATCCACCAACCAGGTTGGGGTGGAAGCACCCGCCAGGACCCCGACTGTTTCCTTCCCCGTGAAGCCGGTGAGATCCAGCTCCGCCGCTGTTTCCACATACTGAACGGGCTTGCCGTAATGGTGGGCCAGTTCGGCCAAGGCACTGGCCCGCACCGTGGACACGGTGATCGTCGTGGGCGGCAAGGCCTCCAGCAACACCAAACACCTGGCCGAACTGGCCCACCATTACGGCAAGCCGGTACAGTATGTAGAAACAGCGGCGGAGCTGGATCTCACCGGCTTCACGGGGAAGGAAACAGTCGGGG
>JANXYT010000453.1 GCA_025355915.1 Holophagaceae bacterium | reverse complement strand
GGAGGAACATCTGGCCCTCGTAGCCGAAGTCCAGAATGCTGCCAAAGGCGTGGTTACGACGGATGCCTTGCAGGCGCAGGAGGCCGTAGATCCCCAGCATCACGACCATGCCGCGGGCCAAGGGCTCCAACAGATCCATCTCCAGGTGGCGATGGAAGGCCCGCTTGCTGAGGTAGGACTCCAGGATCACCATGCCGATGCCCGCGCCGATGGCGGAGATATAGAAATGCAGCGGCAGCATCGGGGAGTACCAGAGCGGATGCAGCTTGCTCGGCACAATCAGGTAAAGCGTGCCCAGCGACGATTGGTGCAGGGTCGATAGAAGAACGCCGAGGATCACCAGCGGGGTGATGAGGCGGTGGATGAGCCGGGCAGGCGCGTGGAAGCCGAACCGCTCGAGGACCACGGGCGCGAACTCCACCGCCAGCACGGTGGTGTAGAGCATCACGCACCAGGCCACTTCGAACATGACTGAGTGCGGGTTCCAGTAGACGATGGCATGCCAGATGCGCCAGGGCTGGCCCAGATCCAGCAGCAGGGCCACGATTACGAAGGAATATCCGAGGAAACCCGTGAGAATGGTCGGTCGGACGATGGGCTCGAACTTCTTGAGATTGAACAGATGGACCACCGCCGTCAGCGTGAAGGCACCCGCGGCGAGTCCCACGCCGCAGAGCAGATCGAAGCCGATCCAGAGGCCCCAAGGGAACTGGTCACTCAGGTGAGTGACGGCGCCGAGCCCTTTGGTGAACCGGATCACGGTAACGGTGCAGAAGGCCAGGAAGAGCACCACGAAGATCCCGGTCCAGAACCCTGGGCGGAATCGGCGGGACGTGAGCGTATCAGTGGCGTTCATGACCGATCTCCCCGTCCGTTGTTATGGTCACTGGCCTTCATCACATCCTCCCGGCGGGCCGTAATCCAGTGCACGCCGTAGAGGAAGACGGCCCACACGCCCACGAAATCGGGAATGTTCGACAGCACCTGCCAGGTCCGCATGGCCGGCGGTTCCGCCGGCAGGTTGGTCTTCATCCCCAGCTTGTCAAAGGGCACATTGGAGATCATCAACACCGAGGTCCCGCCGGCTTCTGTGAGCCCGTAGATGTGATCGACGTAGGCGCCTGGTTTCGAACGGATGCGCGTGCGGGCCTCCCAGATCAAGTCCTCTTTCTTCCCGAAAGTGGTGGCCCCGTACTGGCAAGCTTCAGCGCAGGCAGTGGGCTTTCCCTCCTTGAGGCGCCCCGCGCACATGATGCATTTACCAATGACGGGAACCGGACTGTCCCACTGGTATTTCGGGATCTCGAAGGGACAGGCCATCATGCAGTAGCGGCAACCCATGCAGCGCTGGGCGTCGTAGACCACCGGACCTTCAGGTGTCTTCGTCAGGGCGGCCACGGGGCACACCGACACGCAGGTTGGCACCTCGCAGTGCATGCAGAGGCGGCGCACGTTGACGCCTTCCTTCTCCTGGACCGTCGTCCAGGTATAGGCCGTCAAGACGTCCTCTACCTTTTCCGGCAGCTTGTTCTGCTCCTTGCACGCAGAGCTGCATGCGCCGCAACCAATGCAGCGCGTAGCGTCGAAGAGAAGGCCCATGCCCATGGGTTCTCCTAACTTTTCAAGGGTCCCCGGGAGGAATTCCTGAGGGTTCGGCTGGAAGCATGTGCTCCAGCTTTTCAATAGTCAACCCTTTGGTCGCAATTAAAAACAACATTGTTGTCATTATTAACATAAACGCCCCGCAGGTGCGGAGCGTTTAGGGATGACGTGGGGGTCCTAGCCGTTCAGGCTTTCTTCGCCTTGGGGCAATCCGCCTTCTTGCATTCGCCTTTCTTCTCGCAGGCCTTTTCACCCTTGCATTCGGCCTGCTTTCCCTTGGGGCAGTTCGTGCACACCTTCTGGGCAGGATCCTCCTTGGGCTTGTCCTGGGTGAACGCGGTGACGGCAAAGGCCGTGACGGCCAGGGCGACGAGGATTTTCTTCATGGATGACTCCTGGGTTAAGAAATATCATCCTATCCGAGCCTGGGGACGAAAAGTGATCACATTCCTCCACACTCCACCCTTCAGGTCGAGGCTCCACGGAGATCCCGATACCGAAAACGCCCCGCGGAGGCGAGGCGTTTTCGGCACTGAAAGCTGCTAGCTGAAGGCTGACAGCCCCCTTAATACATGTCTTCCATGCCACCCATGCCGCCGGGCCCGCCCGCGGGTGCGGACTTGGGCTCGGGGATCTCGGTGATGATGGCCTCGGTGGTCAACATCATGGAGGCCACGGAGGCCGCATTGCGCAGGGCGGATTTAACGACCTTGGCGGGATCGACCACACCGAAGGCCACCATGTCGCCATAGGCGTCGGTAGCTGCGTTGTAGCCGTAGTTGCCCTTGCCTTCGCGAACGGCGTTCACGACGACCGAACCTTCAACGCCGGCGTTGGTGGCGATCTGGCGGAGGGGCTCCTGCAGGGACTTGCGGATGATCTCCACACCGGTGGCCTGGTCGCCGGTGACCTTCAGCTCGGCGAGCTTGGTCAGGGCACGGAGCAGTGCGACGCCGCCGCCAGCCACGATGCCGTCTTCAACAGCAGCCTTGGTGGCATGCATGGCGTCTTCCACACGGGCCTTCTTTTCCTTCATTTCAGTCTCGGAGGCCGCGCCCACCTTGATGACGGCGACGCCACCCACGAGCTTGGCCAGACGCTCCTGGAGCTTTTCCTTGTCGTAGTCGCTGGTGGAGGTCTCCACCTGGGCACGGATCTGCTTCACGCGGCCCTGGATGGCCTCGGAGCTGCCGGCACCTTCGACGAGGGTGGTGGTTTCCTTGTCGATGACGACCTTCTTGGCGCTGCCGAGGTCAGCCAGCGTGAGGTTCTCGAGCTTGAGGCCCAGATCCTCGCTGATGGCCTTGCCGCCGGTCAGGGTGGCGATGTCTTCGAGCATGGCCTTGCGGCGGTCGCCGAAGCCAAGGGCCGCGAGACCGAGCTGACCGTGGTCGAGGGCATGCAGTTCGACCGTGGCTACCTCAGCCCCTACTTCGTGACCAACCCCGACCAGATGAAGGTCGAACTGGAGAATCCCTACATTCTCGCCTACGAGAAGAAGGTCTCCAACATGCGCGACCTCCTGCCCTTGCTGGAGCAGGTCGTCAACAGCCGCCGTCCCCTGCTGATCATCGCCGAGGACGTGGACGGCGAGGCGCTCGCGACGCTGGTGGTGAACAAGATCCGCGGCACCCTGAACGTGGCCGCTGTGAAGGCCCCGGGCTTCGGCGACCGCCGCAAGGCCATGCTCGAGGACATCGCCACCCTGACTGGCGGCAAGGCCATCAGCGAAGATCTGGGCCTCAAGCTCGAGAACCTCACCCTGGCTGATCTTGGCAGCGCCAAGAAGATCGTCATC
>JANXYT010000412.1 GCA_025355915.1 Holophagaceae bacterium | reverse complement strand
GCGTCAGGCTCGAATCACGTAGACCCACTATGTTCATCTCGCCTTTCTGGCGGGACACCCCCCGGCGCTCCCAGCGCGGCGCACGGGGGTTTTGGGACAGGCTCCCAGGACCACGCCCAGGTGAAGGCGTCATGAGGCGCTGGGTCGCCATCCTCCTTTTCTGTCTGGCGACGGTGTACCTGGGCGCCACGAGCCTGGACCCCTGCGTCGAAGGCCCCGGGGACGACTGCGCCCCCATCTGCCATATCCTCTGCGCGGATGGGTGTGCCGCCGCGCCCATGCCGGAAGCCCCGGTGCCACCCACTTCCGATCCCCTGCCGCAGCCACGCTTCCTGGCCGATCGGATCGAGGATCTCGTCAGCCTGGACATCGAACCGGAGAAGGAGCCTCCGCGGGCTTGAAGGGCTGAGCGCCTGAACCCGCGGCCGGGCCTCGCCCTGCCGCGCCGTCCTTCCATCTCCTTCGAGGTCCCGATGCGAATTTTCCT
The DNA here is from genome assembly GCA_025355915.1 of Holophagaceae bacterium. Taxonomy (GTDB): domain Bacteria; phylum Acidobacteriota; class Holophagae; order Holophagales; family Holophagaceae; genus Geothrix. Next base: position 5,307 of record JANXYT010000412.1, on the reverse strand, counting down.
CCTGGGGGCGCTGCCTTGCCTGCTCATGGCGCAGGCCCCGCCCCTCTCTTTTGACGACATCCTCCAGCGGGCCCGCACGAGTCCCGGTCAGTACCGCACCGAGGCCCTGCTGGCCGGGCGCCACCGGGCCCTGAGCGGCACCCGGGGGTTTCTGCGGGACGGCCCGTCCCTGGGCATCGCCGCCGGGCCCCGCACTCGTCCCGCCACGGCCACCACGACCGATCAGTCCGTGGACCTGGACCTGCCGCTCTTCCTGTCGCCGGGCACCCGGCGGCACCTGGAGGAGGCCCTGGGCCAGGCGGATCCGGCCCTGCGGGAGGCCGCCCGGATCGAATCCCGGTTCCTCCTGCGCCAGGCCTACCTGGACGCCTGGCTGGCCGAGCGCCTGCTCCAGCTCCGCGAGGCGGATCTGGCCACGGTCCAGGCCTGGCTGCAGGCCGCCCAGGCGCGCCTGGAGGCCGGGGCGGATCCTGGGTTCCAGGTGAGTCTGGTGGAAGGCGAGGTGCTTCGCGCCCAGGTGGACCTGGATGAGGCCCGCAGGCAGCGGCTGAACGCGTGGGCGGGCCTGCGGACGGTGGCGGATGTTCCGGAACGACCCGTCACCCTCGCCGATCCTGGAGATGCAGGGCCGCTCCCCGCTGAAGGGCTCCAGGCCCGGTTCGAGGCCAGTTCGCTCCGGCGGGCGATCCAAAGCCGGTTGGAGCTGGAGCAGCAGACCTTGCGCCATCAGGAGGCCCTGGCCACCAGCCGGTGGAGCCTCCGGGGCAGCTACAGCCGGGAGGGCGAGGAGCGCATCAGCAAGGTGGGCCTGGCCTACCGTTTCTCCCGTCCCGGTGAAGGGCAGGCCATCCACCGCGAGGCCGAGGCGACCCTCCAGGCCACCCGCCGGGAGCTGGAGATCGCCCTGCTGGAGCTGGACGCCCGCTTTCAGTCCGCGTTGACAAGGCTCCAGACCGCTCCGCCCCCCACGCCCTTCAAGGGTTTCGATCTGTCTCTCAAGGCCGTGAGCCTGCGCCTCAGCGAAGGCAGGGAACGTCCCTCCGAAGCCCTGCCCATCCGCCACCAGCTCCTGGAGGCCCAGGTCGCGTCCCACCGCCGCCTCCTGGCGGCCCACCTTCTTAGCGCCGAACTCCAGGCCCTCACCTCCGGGATGAACCCATGAACCATGCCATCCGGCTTTCCCTGCTGACCCTCGCCCTGGTGGCCACCGTGGCCTGCGAGCGAAAAACCGCCGCGCCACCTGAGGCCAAGGATTCCCATAAGGAGGAAGGCGCCCCCGAAAAGGAAGGCGCCCACCTCCCCCTGAAGGACATCCGGGGCCTCCGCTTCCTGGTGGTCCCCGAACCCAAGACCGAGGGCGCCTGGTATCCCGCCGAGGCCATCGGCGATGAATCCGCCCAGGCCATGCTCAGCAGCCCCGTGAAGGGCATCATTTCCGCGATCCTGGTTTCCCCAGGGCGGCACATCGGAACGGGCACGGGACTCCTCACCATCCTGAGCCCCGAGCTGGCCCGGCTCAAGGCGGACTGGTTGTCCACCCGCGCCAAGCGCGAGCGCACCGAGGCCGAACTGGCCCGTGAACAAAGGCTCTTTGAGGCCCAGGCCGGATCCCGGCGCGAGCTGGAGGCCGCCCGCAGCGAGGCCACCACGGCCCGGGCCGACGAGGAGGCCGCCCGTCTCGCCCTGGAAGCCCGGGGGTTGAACCCGGAGTCCGCCGGCGCCGTGATGACCGTGAAGGCCCCGAAGGCGGGCTCGGTCACCGCCTACAAGATCCAGTTGGGCCAAGGGGTCGAAGCGGGTCAGGACCTGGGCAGCTTCCAGGCCGCCTCCGCCGCCATCGCCCGGCTGGAGCTGCCGCTCCCGGCGCCTCAGAACTGGCAACCCGGTGCCATCACCGAAGTCCGCAAGGGCGACGGCCAGCGCTGGAAGGCCCGGCTGGAGGGCACAGCCACGACGCTCACCGCCGACACCCGGCGCCTGAGCTACCGCCTGCGCCTGCTGGGCGGGCCCCTGCCGATTCCCGGCACGCCGGTGGAAGTCCACGTGCCCATGGCGAAAACGGTCGTGCTTCCCCAGAGCGCCCTGCAACAGGTGGAAGGCATCTGGGGCGTCTTCGTGAAGCAAGGCGAGGAGGCCGAGTTCCGCCCCGTGCGCCGGGGCCCGGAGCTGGGCACCGATGTGATGGTGCTCGAGGGCGTGAAGCCCGGTGAGACCGTGGTGGGCGAGGGCGCCTACCTGCTGAAGTCCCTCCAGATCAAGCGCAAGAGCGGAGGGGAAGACCATGACCACTGATGGATTCACTCCCGGGCACCGCTCCCTCATCCGCCGCTGGTTCGACTGGATGCTGCCGCGCAAGGGCTGGGTCTTTGGCTTGGCCCTGGTCTGGGCCGCCGCCGGCGTGGCCAGCTTCGCGACGCTGAAGCGGGACCTCTTCCCGGATCTCACCCTGCCCAGCCTCAACCTGCTCATCCAGAGCCCGGGCCGGGCCGCCAGCGAATTGGAACTGACCGTGGCCCAGCCGGTGGAACAGGCCATCGGCGGCCTGCCCGGCGTCACGCGCGTGGTGAGCACCGTGCAGGCGGAAGTCGTCCAGGTGGTGGTGGCCTTCGAAGGCGACACCGACCCCTGGCGGGCCCGGCAGCTCGTGGCCGAACGCCTCGCGGGCCTCATCGGGAACTTCCCCGAAGGAACCCGGGCACCGCTGGTGTCGAGCGCCGCGGGCCGCCTCCAGGAAATCATGGAGATCGTGCTCGAAGGGCCCACCACCGATCCCATGAAGCTGCGGGATCACACGGAAAAGGTGCTGATCCCGCGCCTCCAGGCGGTACCCGGTGTCGCCCGGGTCGAGCGCCTGGGTGGCGAGGAGCGCCAGCTCCAGGTCATCGTCCAGCCCGAGCGAATGCGCCTCCAGGGCGTGAGCCTGAACCAGATTTTCGAGGCCCTGGAGGGCAGCCACCAGGACAGCGCCGCCGGGATCATGGAGATCCAGGACAAGGGCTGGTTCATCACCGTGGGCAGCCTCGCCGCCCAGCCCGAGGCCGTGAAGAAGCTCCGCCTGAAGACGCCCCGCGGGGCGATCCTCTTGGGCGATGTGGCCGAGATCCGCGAGGGGGCCGCCTTCCGGCGGGGCCTCGCCCGCCACCAGGGCCACGAGGACGTGAGCCTGCGGGTGGTGCGGCAGCCTTCGGCCGAAACCCTGACCGTGGCCAAGGAAACTCGGAAGGCCCTGGACGAGCTGCGCCAGAGCCTGCCCGAAGGCATGGTGCTGACCCTGATGTATGACCAGGGCGGCCTGGTCACCCACGCCCTGAACGGGGTGACGTTGGCGCTCCTCCTGGGAGGGTTGTTCGTCGCCATGGTGCTGGTGGTCCTGCTGGGCAACCTCCGGGGCGCCCTCATCGTCATCGCCGTGCTGCCCCTCGCCACCCTCGGCGCCGCAGTGCCCCTCCAACTGGCAGGCCTGGGCCTGAACGCCATGACCCTGGGTGGCCTCGCCATCTCCGTGGGCCTGCTGGTGGATGCGGCCGTCATCATGGTGGAGAACCTGGCCCACCGCCTGCACCAACACCAGGATCATTTAGAACCCCGGCGCGTCGCCCTCACCCGGGCCGCCGCCGAAGTGGGCGTTCCCATCCTCACGGCGGTGCTGGTGATCCTGGCGGTGTTCATTCCGCTGCTGGCCATCGGCGGCCTCGCGGGCAGGCTCTACGCGCCCCTCGCCGTGGCCATCGCCGCCGCCATGACCCTCAGCCTCGTGCTGAGCTTCACCCTGGTGCCCGCCCTCGTGGAACGGTTCCTGCCCCCGGGCTCCACGCTGGAGGAACCCCGGCTGGTGAAGGGCATCAAGGCGCTGTACAAGCCCTGTCTTGAATGGGCCATGGCCCATGGCGCCATCGTGCGCGTGCTGGCCCTGGGGCTGACGATCCCGAGCCTCTGGCTGGCCCTGCATCTGGGGAGCAACTTCCTGCCCACCCTGGATGAAGGGGCCCTGCTGCTCAACAGCATCCTGCCGGCGGAAACGAGCCTCGCCGCCGTGGACGAGGCCAACTTCCAGCTCGAACAGAAGCTGGTGAAACTCCCCGGAGTATCGTCGGTCTATCGCCGGACGGGCCGTTCCGAACTGACCGAAGACCCCATGCCCCACACGATCTCCGATGTGCTGGTGGTGCTGGACGGCTCCCGTCGGACGCCCGAGGTCCAGAAGGAAGTGGCCGAGCTGGCGGAGGAACTGCCCTTTCCGGTGGAGCTGACCACGCCCATGCAGATGCGCATCGCCGAGGGCATCGGCGGCACCCCGGCGGACATCCAGGTGAAGCTCTTCCACCCGGATCTCGTCGCCCTGCAGACCCAGCTTTCCGGCATCCAGGAGGCTCTGGCCAAGGTGCCGGGCGTGGCGTCCATCACGCCCGAGGGGGCGGGGTCCCTCCCGAAGTGGACCGTGGTGCCCGACGAGGATGCCCTGCGCAGGCTCGATGTCCCCCGGACGTTGATCGTGAAGACGCTGAAGACGGCCCTCCAGGGCACCGAAACTTCGCCCCGCTTCGATGGCCCCCAGCGCATCGAGCGGGTGGTGCGCTTCCCCGATGACGGCCGCACCAGTCCCGAAACCCTCAAGCGCCTGCCGCTCGTGCTGGACGATGGCCGCGTGGTGGAACTGGGCCAGGTCTCCCGCTTCGAGGAGGCGAGCACCCCCAGCCTGATCCGGCGCGAGGCCGCCCAGCGGCGCCTGGCCCTGAACGTCCGCACGTCGGGCGATCTTGGCGGCACCGCAGACCGCCTGGAAATGGCGCTGAAGGGGCTGAGCCTCCCCAAGGGCACCGTCGTGAAACTGGGCGGCAAGATCGAGGAGGCCCGTGAAACCCAGAAGCGCCTTGGGGTGGCCATCGGTGCCGCCCTGGTCCTAGTGATCGGCCTCCTCTACCTGGCCCTGGGCCGCTGGCGCGAGGTCATGGTCGTGGTGCTGACATTGCCCGACGCCTTTGCCGGGGGGCTATTCGCGCTCTGGCTGGCGGGGGAGACCTGGAACATCAGCTCCATCGTGGGGATGATCGGGCTCTTTGGCGTGGCCGTGCAGAACAGCCTGGTGCTCATCACCCAGGCCAAGCACCTCGTGGATTCGGGCCTGCCCTTCCACGAGGCATTGAAGGAAGCCAGCCTCGGCCGGGTGCGCCCCAAGCTCATGACCGCCGGCGCCGCCATCCTCGGCCTGATGCCGATGCTGCTGGGCATCGGCGGCAGCGAACTGGAACGGCCCCTGGCGATCGTCATGGTGGGAGGACTGGTCACCAGCACCCTGTTCACCCTGCT
>JANXYT010000292.1 GCA_025355915.1 Holophagaceae bacterium | reverse complement strand
TTCCTGCCCTACCTGCCCCGCACCACGGAGAGCCGCGATCTCTTCGCCAGCCTGGCCCACCAGCTCCAGGTGCCGCTGCAGGAATTGGACCGCGCCGTGCGGGGGCGCCAGTCGCCTGTCCGCGATATCGAAGAATCCGGTCGAACGGCCCCCGTGCTGCTGGAACTTGACGACCTGATCCGCGGCCTCCTTCTGCTCTGCACGGCCGGCCACTGGCGGCGCGTACTAGCGGTTCCACCCGCCTGGTGGGAAGGCCTGGAGGGCGCACCCCTCCTCCAGGCCCTGCTGGATACGGAGGGAGACACCACGCTGCTGCCCGAGGGCGCGGTGGCGGCCGTCCGCCAGCTGGAGGCCCAGGCCAGCCGCCAGGACGAGGCCGGTCGGGACGCCGATGCCCTGTTCGCGAAACTCGAAGGCCGCTACGTGGATCGTGAGATCCAGGCCAACAACCGGATGCTTCAGGATCCCAGCACCATGGTGGATGCGACCCTCACGAAACAAGTGGAAATCCGACAGAATGAGCTCCTTGGGCGTCGGAAGAAGCTCTCCCAGCTTCGCAGGGGTCCGCGCTGACCCTCCTCCCCCCGAACCTCAGCCCTTGCATGAAATCGCTAATCCCCTATACTGAAAAGTTCCGGACTCGGCCGGTAGATTGGCCGTGTTCTGCATTCCTCTCGGCCACCGGGTCCCGGTCCGATGCTCGCAGTGCTCTTTGAGGTCCGAATGGTTCCGATGCCGCCCCGCGATACCTACTACGCCCTGACCAAAGCCCTGATTTCCATCGGAAGGAAAAACGGATTCCTGCTGGTTGACCAGCTCAATGACTTCCTCCCCGGTACTGCCTCCAGTCCCGTGGATCTCGAAGTCGTCATGGGTTTGTTTGCCCGTCTTGGCGTGGGCATTGGTGTCACCGAAGAGGACGCCCTGGCGGCCCGCGAGGCCATCGAGCCTGAATTCGTCCTGGTGGAAGGCGGCGGCAAGAGCGACAAGGATTCCGAAGTCGAGATCGACAGCCCCGACAGCGACAAATTCAACGATCCCGTCCGCATGTATCTCAAGGAGATGGGCACGGTGCCCCTCCTCAAGCGCGAGGACGAGGTCGAGATCGCCAAGCGCATCGAGGTCGGGGTCCGCAGCGTCATGCGCGCCATCTCCCGCTCGCGCCTGGCCGCCAGCCTGCTCATCGACATCGGCCGGATGTTGAAGGAGAACCCCGGCAAGATCCGCGAAGTGGTGGGCCTTTCCGACGAGGTGGATGATGACGAGGATGCCGAGAGCACCTCGGCCACCCAGCACGTACATCACCAGTTCGAAAAGCTGCTCGTCTTCGATCAGGCGCTGCAGGATCTCTTGGAACTCAAGGTCCAGGTCGACGCCGGCACCAAGACCCTGCCCAAGCGCCGCAAGCTCGGCCGCGAAATCCTGTTCGCCCGTGGCCGCCTGTCGCGCCAGATCCGCAAGCTGGGGCTCAACAGCCTCGCCGTCACGCGCCTCATCGACCGCATCACCCACCAGCACAGCCAGGTGATGGCGGGCGAGCGCAAGTGCCGCGAGCTGCGCGACCGCCTCAAGAATCCAGCCTTCGCCAAGTTGAAGGATAAATACAAGGAGGAGCTGGCCCACATCGAGAAGACCATGGCCGACTTCTTCATCAAGTACGAGACCACCAGCGAGCATTTCCACAAGGATTTCAACAGCCTGAAAGGAGCCGAGAGCATCAGCCGCGGCGCCAAGGCCGAGTTGATCGAAGCCAACCTTCGCCTTGTGGTCAGCATCGCCAAGCGGTACACCAACCGCGGCCTGCAGTTCCTGGATCTCATCCAGGAGGGCAACATCGGCCTCATGAAAGCCGTGGACAAGTTCGAGTACAGCCGCGGCTTCAAGTTCTCCACCTATGCCACCTGGTGGATCCGGCAGGCCATCACCCGCGCCATCGCGGACCAGGCCCGCACCATCCGCATCCCGGTGCACATGATCGAGACCATCAACAAGCTCATCCGCACCCAGCGCGAGCTGGTGCAAAAGCTGGGTCGGGAACCCTCGAGCGAGGAAATCGCCCATGCCATGGACATGCCCGTGGGCAAGGTCCGCAAGGTGATGAAGATCGCCCAGGAACCCATCTCCCTCGAAACCCCCATCGGGGAAGAAGAGGATTCGCATCTTGGCGATTTCATCGAGGACAAGACCGTGGTCTCCCCCGTGGAGCAGGTCGTGCAGCAGCGCCTCAAGGAGACCGTCCGCAACGTGCTCAACACCCTCAGCGAGCGCGAAGAGCGCGTCCTCCGCATGCGCTTCGGCGTGGGCGAC
>JANXYT010000127.1 GCA_025355915.1 Holophagaceae bacterium | reverse complement strand
CATCGGCGCCTGCAGGGCCTCCTTCAGGGTCTGGGAACGCGGAAGCTGCAGGCCACCCTCACGGCACGGGAATACGCCAGGGGCGTCATCGCAGCCGAGCTTCCAACAGCCTCCGAATCCCGGCGGGTGGAATTGGGGGCCGCGGTCCTTCGCTTCCTGGCCCGGGGCCCGCGTCACGGCGATGCGGATGTGTGCGATTCCACCCACTGCACCTGGTTCATCGGACGGGGGCCCCGGATGGAATGGCCCAACCCCACTCAGGCCGTGGCCACCCCTTGGCAGATGGAACCGGCCCTTCCGGCCCTCAGTGATGAGAACTGGAATTCCATGAAGGAACAGGCGCGCCGGCCGGGCCCCTGCCAATGGACCAGCCACTGCGGGGGCCAGCCCCTCAGTCCCCAGGCCCTTTGGGCGAACGGCGATCGGATTGTCTCCCCCTGTCCGCGGCATGGAGGATCTCCGTCCCATCCATGGCAGCGGGTATGGAAGGCGGCGGACCTCACGAAAGCCTTCGGGGTTCCGGTCCTCAACCTGGCCATCGAGACGGAGGAGGGTGTGTGGTCGCTCCGTGTCACCGGCCCCAAAGGCACCCGGACCTTCCGGTATGACGACGCCCACCGTCGGATCGCCTCGGTCCTCGGATGGGATGGCCTGCCAAGCCCGGCGGATTCGAGTGCGCAGGTTCCCGAGGGATTCCGTGTGACTGGCGTCGGATCAGGCCACCGCGTGGGCCTCTGCCTCGGGGACTGACCTCCTAGCCTGGGTGGACCCTGGGTCCTGGGCTTCCTTGATCACCAGGGGTGGACTTCGGGAGGGCGCGGATTCTGGGAGAATGGAGCGGGGAGGCACCCGTGAAACACCAGAAGGCCATCGCCCTTGTGGCCCATGACCATCGCAAACGGGATCTCATCGAGTGGGTCTCCTGGAATCACGAAATCCTGGCTGAGCACCGCCTCATCTGCACCGGCACGACCGGGCGGCTGGTCGAAGAGGCGCTGGCCAAACAATCGAGGGAGGCCAATGGCACCTCGCCCACGCCGGCCATCCGAAAGCTCAAGTCGGGCCCCCTGGGCGGTGACCAGCAGCTTGGGGCGCTGATCGCGGAGGGCCAGATCGACGTGGTGATCTTTTTCTGGGATCCCATGGAGCCGCAACCCCACGATGTGGATGTGAAGGCCCTCCTGCGCATCGCGGTGGTCTACAACATCCCCATCGCATGCACCCGCAGCACGGCGGACTTCCTGATTTCTTCACCCCTCATGACGCGACCTTATGAACCCGCCCCCACCGACTACACGACCTACATCGGGCGGAAGGTGGAGGGGGACTGAACCCGGGCCCCGATGGGAGGTGGCACAACATGCAGGTGCTACGCACCGCCCATGAAGACGAGGCTGCGTCCCTCACCGCTGGGATCATCGCCCAGGAGCTTCGAGCCAGGCCCGGTCTGGTGCTCGGGCTGGCCACCGGCCGCACCATGGATCTGGTCTACGCCCACCTGGTTCGTCTCCACCGGGAGGACGGGCTCGATTTCTCCCGTTGCCAGGCCTTCAACCTGGATGAATACGCCGGCCTGGCCCCCGATCACCCCGGTTCCTACCGCCGCTACATGGAGGACCACCTGTTCCGGCGCGTCAATATCCAGGCGCAACACACCCACATGCCGGATGGCCTGGCCCCGGACCTGGCCTTGGAATGCCAGCGGTACGAAACCTTGATTCGGGCCTCGGGCGGCATGGATCTCCAGCTCCTGGGGCTGGGCTGGACGGGACACCTCGGTTTCAACGAACCGCCCGCGGCCTTCGATTCCCGCACCCACGTATCCCGGCTCATGGAGCTCACGCGTGAGCAGAATGCGGCGTTGTTCGGAGGGGACGTCTCGGCGGTACCGGAGCTGGCGATCACCATGGGGCTTGGAACCATCCTGGAGGCCAGGCGCTGCCTGCTGCTGGTCACCGGCGCGGCCAAGGCCTCCATCCTCGCCCGGGTGGTGGAAGGCCCGGTCACGCCCATGGTTCCAGGATCCGCGTTGCAGCGACACCCCGATTGTCGGGTCATCGTGGATGCCGAAGCGGCGGCGGAGCTTGGGACCGGCTAATCCGGCTTCACCGGCATCACCTTGATCCGCTGGCCCTCGGGGGTGGTGAGGATGTGGCGCTCGGCAGCCTTCGACTGTTCGGCGGAGGGGGTGCCCACGGCGAAGGTCTGCACCGCCATCCGGTGCTGGCCCCGGAACGTACCCTCGATATCCACGGCCAACAGGGAGCGTCCGGGCCCGGGGGTGTAGGGCACCACCAGGGTCAGGACCTCGCCCTTGGCGAAACCGGTCTGCTCGACCGGAGGCACGCGGATGACCTGGAGGCCATCCAGGCCCCGGACGCCAATGACCGCCCCCTCGACCGCCTGATCGAAGCGGAGGGTGACCGTGGCCTGGCCCTCCCCGAAGCTGGTGGTGACGGTGACGGGGACCTTGGACTTGTGGCTGGGCTGGGCCTTGGTTGCGGCCTTGGTCGTGGCTTTGGTCGCGGCTTTCCTGGGCGGGGTGGCGCTGCCCGACGGGACGAGCAGCAGGGATGCGAGGGCGATTCCGGTGCAGATCATGACGGTGCCTCCAGGGGTGGGAAGATGTGGGTTCAGGGCGAGGTGATGGTGACGCCGACGTTGTAGGGGCCCGCCGTGGTGCCGTAACCGGTGACCACCACCACGTATTTCACGCCGACCAGGGCATTGAACGTCAGGGTTTCGTTGCCGGAATTCGTCAGGGCCGAGGCCACCAGGGTGCCGGAACGGTAGACCTTGATGTCCACGTCCTGAGCGCAGGCGGTCTTCACCGTGATGGGCGCCCCCGTGCCGGTGCCCACGAAGTAATGGTTCTGCTGCCATTTGTTGGAGTCATAGCTCCCGTCGAAGGGGACGGTGACGGTGTAGGGGACGGAAGCCACCTGCGTGTACATGTCCGCCAGGTTCGCATCGCCATCGCCCCACTGGCTGGTGATGGGGCCGATCTGGTAATGGGCCATGAGTGTGTCCAGGGCCCCGGCGCTGATGCCCGTCTGGGCCTTCAGGCCTGTGATGAAGGAGCCGATGGTGGTGAGGGCATCCGTGGTTTTCTCCGGGCCGGTGAGCACGTCGTAGATGACGCCCAACCCGGCGTTGACCTGGTCAAAGGGTTCGCTCGTCCCCGTATCGAAGATGTCATACAGCAGGCGCATCACCGTGGTTTCCGAGAAGGGGCCCGGATGGGGGTCGTCCGTGGGAGAGGGTTCCGTTTCCGCATCGAAGCCGAAGGCCCGCAGCGCGGCGCCGCTCCACACCGTGTCCACATAGAGGGACTCGGGCAGGAGCATGGCCGCCAGGGCATTGCCGTAGCCTTCGCCGAAGGCCAGGCGGGGATCCAGAAGGTCGCCGCTGCTGTGGGTGCCCCCGGGACTGTCCGACCGGGAGAGGTTGTTCTCGAAGAAGTGCGCCCACTCATGGACGATCACGTGGCTGTCGAACTCGTCGGTATCCGCCCCCTCCTTGCCCAGGATGTAGATCTGGTTTTCGGTGGGAGAGAAGTGCGAAGTGCCGATCTGGCCGAGGGCCTTGTCGCCCGCCTGGGGCGCATTGTTGGGGCTCCAGTTCACCTTCAGGGCCGGGAAG
>JANXYT010000286.1 GCA_025355915.1 Holophagaceae bacterium | reverse complement strand
GATCTGGCCCTTCATCTCCTGGATGTTGGCGCGGGTCCAGAGAGCGGGGTGGATGCCGTGCTTGATGGCGGCGTTTTCCGCCGGCAGGCCGAAGCTGTCCCAGCCCAGCGGGTGCATGACTTCGTAGCCGCGCATGCGGCGAAACCGGGCCGTCACATCGCCCAGGGTGTAGTTGCGCACGTGGCCCATGTGGATGCGGCCCGATGGGTAGGGCAGCATCACCAGCATGTAGAAGGTCTTGGAATCCGGCAGCAGCTCCACGGCCCGCTTGGCGCGGAAGGCGCCGGACTCGAGCCAGCGGCGCTGGATCTCGGGTTCCTGGGTCAGGGGTTGGAACGGCATGGCGAAACTCCATCGGAACCCTTGATTCTACAAGGAAAGCCCGACGGTCTGAGCACCGGATGGGCCCTACCAGGGCATTTCAGCAGCGAACCCTGGAACCACTGATTGACGTCGCTTCACTGGTGATCAACCACAACGCCCGATCCAAGACATCCTTTTCTTTCTCATGTCTTTATCGGTGTTCATCGGTGTTCATCGGTGGTTAAAGGCTTTTCAGCCTTTGATTTCAGTGGTTCTAACACTGAAACAATGGAAGACAGGCTGCCTACGCATTTCATGAAAAGACCAATAAACCGGCGGGGAACCACTCTGGGGCTTTCAAGAGCAAAAAAACCTGGGAACCACCGATGAACACCGATGAACACCGATTTAAAGCTGATCAAGAAATGCATTCAGGAATAAGCCTTCTGTTCGTTTTGAACCCACGAGCGCGGTGGCGTCGGAGCCTCAGAAGGTCCAGTGCATCCCCAGCGAGGCACTCCACTTGGGTTCGAGCTGCAGGCCATTCACCCGCTGGGCCACGGGGACCTGGCCGAAGACGTAGACCTGGAAGGCCGGGCTGACGTTGAAGGTGACGCCCGGGCTCAGGTACACCAGGGTGGCGCCACTGTTGTCCACATCCGCATTGAGGCCGGATTCGCGACCCTCGGCCCGCACGTTCAGCTGCAGGTGCGGCGTGAAGCCCGCGTGACCGGTGTAGCGGAGGCCCACATTCGCATTCAGCCCGTCACCAGGCTTGAAGCCATCCTTCTCGCCCGTGGGCTTCTGGAACAGCACCTGGCCGAAGACGCCCCAGTCCATGGCGACATTGCCAAAGGCGTAGAACCCCAGCAGCAGGTCGGTGGTGCCCGTGCCCAACTGCAAACCCCGATCCAGCGCCTTGCCCGCCTGGGTGCCGGCATGGAAGGTCTGCTTGATATCGCCGGTGGCGAGCTTCACGCCGAACTGCACACCAAAGGAATGGTCCTCGGCAAACCCCTGGTACCGACCCACCACCCGCACATCGCCCAGACCTTTGCCCCTCGAGAAGGAGAGATCCGGATCGCCCTCGGCGATGGTGGCGTGGTAGCGGTTGAAGACCGGCACCAGCAGCGTCACGCCCCAGTCCGCATTGGGACTGTAGTCCACGGTGGCCGTCAGGTTGCGGTTCAGGGTCTTCTCCTGGATCTCCATTTCGTTGGGGATCTCAAACCTCCCCCGGGCCACGGACCTGGTGCCCGACCGCAGCTGATCCTGGTTGAAATAGTCGTAGCGGAGGTCGAAGCGGAAGCCCGGCTGGGTCGCATAGCCCTGGGTCGCCCAATCCGAATGCAGGGTGCAGCCACAGGCGCCGCAGGCCTGGGCCGCCGGAGCGTCGCTGAGCAGGAAGCAGAGGAGACCGAGGCCTAACCCTGGGCGCATACAGTGGCTCCATCGATAGAATCCACCATCGTGACTGTACGGACATGGATTCGCGTGCGTCAGTTTGTCGCAGGCCGCACCCAACTTCGCGGGTCGCTTTCGGCCGACCTTCCGCTGCAGGCTGCGGCGGTGCATGCCCAGGCGCCGTGCGGCTTCAGAGAGGTTGCCCTCGCAGTCGTTCAGCACGCGCTGGATATGTTCCCACTCCACCCGGGCCAGCGAAGGTGTCTCCAAATTTGGGTTCGCTTCACCGGCCTGCGCTTCCGGATGAAAGGCGGCGAGGATGTCATCCACATCCGCGGGCTTGGTCAGGTAGTTCACGGCGCCCAGGCGCACGGCCTCCATGGCGGTGGCGATGCTGCCGTAGCCCGTGAGCATCAACACCCGGGTGGTGGGGTCGATGGCCATCAGGCTGCGCAGCAGGTCCAGGCCCGATTCGCCGGGCATGCGCAGATCCAGCACCGCGAACTCGGGACTGTCCCCTTCGGCCAAGGCCTCGGCTGCCTTGCCATCGGCGGCGGTGCGCACCTCGTAGCCGCGCGCCGCGAGGGCCTTGGCCAGGCGCTCCCGGTAGGTGGCGTCATCGTCCACCAGCAACAACGAAGGCCGCGAATCAGCCATGGGCCACCGGCCAGATCATCTGGACGCTGGTGCCCCGGCCCAAGCGCGAATTCACTCGCAGCTCGCCACCCAGCTGCTCGGCGAAGGTGCGGGCGAGGAAGAGGCCCAGCCCCATGCCGGAACCGGTGGGCTTGGTGCTGAAGAAGGGCTCTCCAGCCCGGGCCAGCACGTCGGGCGCCATGCCGTGGCCTTCATCCACGACTTCGAGTTGCCAGGTTCCCTGTGCCGCCAGTGCCCGCACGTTCACCCGTCTCGGCCTGGGCGTGGCTTCCAGGGCGTTCGCGAGGACCGCGTGAAGGGCCCGCGCCAGGCCGCGCCGAGGCATGGGACCGCAGGCCGCCTGCGGCCACTCGAAGACCAGGCGGGGCCGATCTTCCTCGGCCAGCCCTTGGGTCAGGTCCGCTTCAAGGTCCGACCAGGCCAGGGCTTGGAGACCCTCACCCAGAGTGGAACCACTGGGACCGGCCATCTGGTCGAGGATGCGGCGGCAGTGGCCCACTTCCTGACGGATCAGACCGGCATCCTGAGCCAGGCTCGAGGCCTGGGGTCCCATCGCCTCCGCCGCCCGCTGAAGCTCTTTGGCCGCCACGGCAATGGTGCCGAGGGGCGTCCCAAGTTCATGGGCCACACCCGCCGCGAGCGTCGTGAGCGCTACCAGCCGGGACTGACGGGCCGTGAGATCCCGCAGGGCTGCCAGTTCTTCATCCCGGTGCCGAAGCGCATTGGTGACCCGGCCCACGAAGGCTGCGATGAGTCCCGCCGTGATGGCAAAGGCCACCCACATGCCGACGAGGTGCAGGGAGAGGCCACCGCCGCCCCCGTGTTCCATGTGGGCCAGGGAATGGATGTGCACACTCCAGAAAAACAAGAGTCCGAAACTGGTGACCGACAACAGTCCCAGGGCCCAGGACCAGAACCCGCGCAGGACCACGGCCGCCAGCGTGATGTGGACGAGGTAGATGGCGGTGAAGGGATTGGCGGCCCCTCCGCTGCCATAGAGCAAGCCCGTGAGCAGCAGGATGTCCAGGCCGAGCACCAGGCCCGGCAGGGCAGGATGCACGGGCTCGGGCTTCCGCAGCCGCAGCATCAAAGCCACGTTGCTGAGGGCCCCGAAGGCCACGAGACCCAGCAGTGGACCCACGGATAGTTCGTCGGGAAGCAGCCACTTGGCCACGAGGATCGCCGCGGTCTGGGAGACGGTGGTGATCCAACGCAACCGAAGGAGCCAGGTGAGGGAGATACCGGAACTGGAACTGGTCATGGAGGCGTCATTATCCACCGGATTCCCCCCTGCCAGGTTTAGCGTCCAAAGGTGAGGGCGGCCTTCAGCCAGGTGTTGCGGCCCAGTTCATTGACTCGGATCGACTGCACCTCATAACCCGGGATGACGCTCGCGCTCCGGCTGATGTGCTCGGCGTAGGTGCGGTTGAAGAGGTTGTCCAGGCCGCCGGTGACCAACCAGCCCTGGGCGACCTTCCAACCGGCGTTGAGGGACAAAACGGCGAACCCGGCGGTGGCTCCAAGATCCTGGCCCACGATGTTGCCCTCATTCAGGGCGAAGCGATCCTGCCGCTGCACCCCCCGCACCAGCAGCCCCGCCGACCAGCGCTCGGCCTCATAAACCAGGCCCAGCCTCGCTTCGAGAGGCGGAATCTGGGCCAGGGGCCTGCCTTCGGTGTCGTTCTCGGCATGGGTGTAGGC
>JANXYT010000276.1 GCA_025355915.1 Holophagaceae bacterium | reverse complement strand
GAGGTCATCTTCTTGATGGTTTGGACCTGCTCCATCAATTGTTCCATTGGCGCTGGCAGAAGAAACCCGAGGATCCGATGCGGACTTCGCCCGTTTCCTCCAGATCGCCCTCGGTTCAGCCTCGGAGCTGGAGTACCAACTACTACTCGCAACTGACCTCGGGTTTCTTCTGCCAGCGCCAATGGAACAATTGATGGAGCAGGTCCAAACCATCAAGAAGATGACCTCCGCCCTGATCCGAAAAACCTCAATCAGACCACCCCCTCGTGGCTCCAAAACCAACGCCAAGGAACGCCCCTCCGACAGCTGATAGCTGATAGCTGATAGCTACTAAGCAATCGGCATCGTAATCCGCAGGGTGCTGCCTTTCCCGAGCCCTTCGCTGCTCAGGCTGATGGTGCCACCCATCATTTCCATGAGGTGTTTGCTGATGACCAGGCCGAGGCCCGTGCCGCCAAACTCGCGGCTATGGCCGCCTTCGGCCTGGGCGAACTTCTGGAAGAGCCGGGTCTGGGCCTCCAGGCTCACTCCGATGCCCGTGTCCACGACGAGCAGGGTGATGATGCCGGGATGCCGCTCCACCTGCACGGAGACACTCCCTGTCTTGGTGAATTTGAGGGCGTTCGACAGCAGGTTGAGCAGCACCTGTTTGAGGCGGCTTGGATCCACCACCACTTCAGGGATGTGGCTCATGTCGGGCCAGAACAGCTCCACGCCGTGCTTGCGGGGATAGGCCTCGGCGATGGGTTTCACCTCCTCCAGCAACACCGAAAGGCAGAACGGCTCGGGATGGACTTCCAGCTTCCCCGACTCGATCTTGGCGAGATCGAGAATATCGTTCAGCAATCCGAGCAGATGCTGGCCCGACGTGTAGCTGTCCTGGAGCATGGATCGCATCTCTTCGGCATCGTTGTAGAGGCCGTCCATGACGAGGCGGGTGAACCCCAGGATGCCGGTCAGCGGCGTGCGCAGTTCGTGGCTGGTGAGGGCGAGGAATTCGCTCTTCAGCTGGTCAGCCTCACGCAGCGCCTCGTTGACGCGCTCCAACTCGAGGGTCTGGCGCTGAAGGGCATCGCGCTGCTCGGACAGGTCGCGGAACAGCCAGGCGTTGTAGAGCGAAATAGCTGCCTGCCGCTGGAGGATGGTGATGGAATCGAGATCCTCGTCCTCCCAGCGCCGATCCCCGGGCATGGCCAGAATGGCGAAGCCAAGCAGCAGCAGCTGGTGTTCGAAGGGGATGAAGTAGAGTTGCGCACCATCCGCCCCCCGGATGGACCCGAGGGATTCACCATCGCAACCGGCATCCAGCCACTGGCTCTGGAAGAGCACCAGGGGCGTTGCGGGAAAAGGGTTCGGGGCCGGTAGCCGGAGGGCGGACCACTCCGCCCTGGTCAGACCCGCACCCTCCTTGGGGACATAGCCGGCGCCGCCGTCCTCCAGGGTCCAGACCACCGCCCGCTGGCAATGGAATTCCTGGGCCAGCACATCGAGCACCACACTCACCACCTGCCCGCCCTTGGAGGTGGCGGCCAGGATCTCGGAGACCTGCTGGAGCACCTGCATCTGGTGGGACCGGCGGCCCAGTTTGGTCCTGAGTTCCCGCGTCTCGTGCATGGCGTGGGTGAGTTGGCGCTGGGTCTGCATGAGCTCGGCCAGCATCTCAGCGCCCTGGGGCCGCGGCGGCGGCTGGGCCAGGGCCTGCCTGGGTCCGGAACTGGCCTTGGCTGGCGGTTGATCTGATTTGGGGCCTGAGGAATCGTTGGAGCTGGACATGGACGTTCAGAATGGCCCCGCCTGCCCGTGCTGCCAAGGGGCTGACTCACAACCCTAAGCAGCCCCGTTTGCCCCAAGATGGGGGCATGGCGAAACGCGCCCCTACCATCTCGCTCCAACGGGTCATCTTCCTGGCGGTCTCCCTGGTGCTTTGCATCCAGGTGGGCTGGTGGATCAATGTGCAGATCCGGGAATCGGGGCGGCTCCTCCAGGCCCGCGCCCAGGCGCTCAATGCCAGCCGTGCCGAGGCGTGGCAGATGGACAGCCTCAACATGCTGGCCTTCATCCATGGCCGCCCGGATCCCTCCTCCCGCAGCGGTGCCATCGAGGGCCGCTTCGCCGCCTTGCCCAGCCTGGACCAGCGCCGCGAGGCCATCCAGCGGAAGTACCCGCATGTGGCCGTGGTGCCGGCGCCGCGCTCACCCGACGACCTGGCCCTGCTGGATGGCGCAGCCTTCCTCGCCTTGCGGCCAGAGCCCATGCTGGAATTGCAGAACCAGCGCTGGCATTCGGTGTTCCGGGCGGCCACCGAAGGCGCCTTCATGGTGGTGGCGGTGCTGTTCGGCTTCGTGCTCCTCTACCGGAAGCTCTCGGAAGAACTGGACCTCAAGCTGCGGCAGCGGAACTTCACATCTGCTGTCACGCATGAATTGAAGACCCCCATCGCCTCCCTGCGGGTCTGGAC
>JANXYT010000259.1 GCA_025355915.1 Holophagaceae bacterium | reverse complement strand
TGAAATCGCGGGTCCGGTAGCCGGGCGTGTCCAGGTTCGCCAGGTTGGAGGCAATGAGGGTTTGGCGCTGGGAAGCCAGGGACAGGCCACGGTCCATGGTCTGGATCATGCCGTTTCCGCTGATGAGATCGAACATGGCGCACCCTGCAGAATGGGCCGGGTGACCCCGGCTTCCCAGGAAGGGATGCAGACGCCGTGCCGTTTTTGCTGGTAACCCGGGGGTGATCGCTGCGCTGGGATATTCTCCCGCTTGCATCTGAGTGGAACACCTTTGCTACACTGGCCGCTCATCTCGGGGGCTCTATGATCCTAAACACACGTAAGCACAACGATGTGCTGATCCTCTACCCCGAAGGCAAGATCACCCTGGGTGATGGCGATCAGGAACTGGGCGAAGCGGTGCGGACCTCTCTTTCCAGTGGAGAGCGGAAGATCGTCATCAACTTCAGCAAGGTGACCTACCTGGATTCCTCAGGCGTGGGCGAGCTCGTGGGCTGCTACACCTCCATCAAGGGCAAGGGCGGGGAACTGCGCATCTGTGGGATGAGCTCCAAGATCTTCAGCCTCATCAAGATGACCAGCCTTCACTCAGTCTTTGAGGTGAGGGACACAGAGGAAGAGGCCCTCGCGGGCTTCTAGAAGGGTGCGCCTTCGCACCGTCCTTGGCGTCGGCCTCCTGGCACTGGCAACCGCTGGTGCTCGGGAGGCCGATGCGGTTCGGGCCCTGACCGCGATCCGAATCCAAGGCGGGGATGAAGACGACCGCCGCTTCGCTTCGGCGGCCCTGGGGTTGAAGCCGGGCCAGCTCGTGGATGCTGTCGCCTTCCAGCAAGCGCTGGCGGCCGTTCGCCTCGTGGACCGCTACCGTTCCGTGGAAGGGACCCTCGGCGCGGACGGATCGGCGAACCTGACGTTGGAACCCCTCACGCCGGTGGCCACCTGGCGCTGGGAAGGGGATGCGGTTCCCAAAGCATTCCGAAAAACCCTGCTCCTCGACCTCCGCAAGGGCCAGCGCCTGGGACCTCAACGCAGGGCTGTGTTGACGGGAAATGCAGAGCTGCTGTTGAGGGAGGCCGGTTATCCCCAGGCCAGGATCGAGGCGGTGCCGGAGCAGGGCGGCCATCACCTGCGGTTGGTACTCTCGCTCGGGGCGCCGGCCATGATCCGGGAGATCCGCCTCGAGGGGGATCCATCACCCTACACAAGGGAAACCCTGCTCAAGGCCGCAGGCCTCCGGCCGGGGGTATCGTTCTGGACACCGACGGTCGTTCGGGAAGCCCAGCGGCGCCTGCGTCAGCGGCTCGTGAAGAACCACCATCTCGAAGGTTCGGTACGGTTGGAACCAGCCGGAGAGGTCGGTGTGATGCTGCTCGCAGTCCGTCCGGGCCCAAAGGTGACCCTGCGGGCCAAAGGCTTGAACGTGCTTTCCACTCTGTTTGGCCAGCCGCGGCTGTCGGAGTTTGTGCCCCTGGCCCGGGCCGAGCGCTATTCGCCGAGTCTCCTGGAGGAGGGGGCTGGCCGCATCACGGCCTATTTCCGCAACCAGGGGTACCCCGAAGCCAAGGTCACCTATGAGCGCAAGGTGACTGCCGGACCCGCGGACCGTCCCGAGGCCGTCACGCTCACCTATACCGTGGAACACGGTCCTAGGCGCACGTTGGGTCGAGTGAGTTTCGAAGGCAACCGGGAGTTGTCCGACGAGGAGTTGCGCCCGGCGGTGGTCCTGCCCAAGCGCTTCCTGCTGCTGCCACCCCATGCCAAGGCCGAAGTCGTCAAGGCGCTGGAAGACCGCCTGACGGCGTTCTACCTTCAGCGCGGATTTCCCGAGGTGCGGATCCGGCGCCGCGTCGAGACGGCCCAGGATGGCTCGGTCGACGTGCGGCTGATCATCCGGGAAGGGCAGCGCCGATTCGTGGATGCGTTGGTGTTGGACCTTCCTTCGGAGCCCGGTTTCCCCAGGGAAAGCCTCGCCAATAGCCTCCTCCTGGCCCTTTCGGATCGGCCCGTGCTGGTCGCGGGTGTCCCGCGGTACCTATCCGATCGGCGACACCTCCAGGGATTCGAAGGGACGATGGAATCGACCCCCAAGGGGGTCCGGCTCAATTTCAAGCCGCCCCTGCCCCTGGTCCGGAACGACTTGGCCCTGGTGGTGTCGGATATGCGCCAGCGTTTGTCCTCTGCCGGGGCCGCGAACCCCCAGGTGAAACTTGCCTTCGAGGAGGACGGCCCGGCTCCCATCGTTCGGATTCACGTGCCATTCCAGCCGCTGGATCACGCGCGGCGCCTGGTGGTGGAGGGCAGCGACCGGACCCGGGCCGAGGCGGTACTGCGGGAAACCGAACTGCCGCAGGGTGCCCCGTTGGATCCCGCCAAACTCGACGAGGGCCAGATCCAGCTTGGTGGCTTGGGGGCGTTCCAGCGGGTGGACCTGCTCACGCTGAAGGACCTCCCCGGCCAGGCGAAAGAACCCTGGCAGCGCGGCGACCTGGCCCTGCGCCTGCAGGAGCGAAGCCCGTGGGTGTTCTCGGAATCCTTTGGCTACGACAAGACGCAGGGCTACCACTTCGGGCTGAACGCGCAGCGGCTGAATGTGGGCGGGATGGGACGCGTGGTGGATTTCGGCCTTCGGGCAGGAGACCAAACCCTGGACAGTCCCTTCTTGCGGAAGGTCTTTCCCACCGGGGACATCAAGCGATCCGTGGACAGTTACAGCCTCGGCTACACCGACCCGTGGTTCCTGCCGGGCTCCCTGGATTCCTGGCTGGCCTCCCGCACCCGCTTCCACATGGAAGGCGCCTACATCCAGGAGGCGCAGGCTGCGTTCTTCGCCCATCGCCGACGGTTCACCTCGAACCTTGAGTGGAAGATCAGCCCCGTGCAGTCCGTGCAGCTCGGCTACCGATTCGAACGGGTGGAAGTCACGGCCAACGGCGACAAGTTCTCGGATTCAGATCTCTTTCTGATCGCCAGGACACCGGCCCGAAGCATCATCTCGGCCCCCTACCTGCAGGTAGCCGTGGACCGCCGGGACCGGCCCTACGATCCCACCCAGGGCACGTTCTTCCTGGGACGGCTGGAATTGGCGAACCAGGCGTTCGGGACCTCCATCAACAGCAGCTTCGTGAAGCTGGATGTCCGGCATCAGTGGAACTGGCCCATCGGCTTCCACGCGGAGAACGGTGTGGTGATGGCCAGCGTCCGGCTCGGGCTGGCGCGCCCCACCGCCCAGTCCGCCAAGGATCTGCCCTTGTCTGAACGCTTTTTCGGGGGTGGCTCCTTCACGGTGCGTGGCGTCGAGCCGGACATGCTTGGCACGCTTGGCGTTGTGAAGTCGGCCGACGGGACGACCACCCAGATCATTCCGCTGGGGGGCCAGGCCCTTGCCGTGGTGAACCTCGAGTACCGGTTCCCGCTGTTCGGCCAGAGCATCTGGGGTGAAATTTTCGTGGATTCCGGCCAAG
>JANXYT010000238.1 GCA_025355915.1 Holophagaceae bacterium | reverse complement strand
GCCTACGCCAAGGACAAGGGCTTCGACCTGATCCTCTGCGGCAACAAGGGGCTGGGCGGCGACAACGCCGCCATGGGCCCCATGCTGGCGGAGCTGCTGGGCGTGGCCCAGGCCAACGTCATCGTGAAGCTCGAACTCGGCGAAGGCACCTTCAAGGCTGAGCGCGAGATCGAAGGCGGCTCCGAAATCGTGGAAGGCGCGCTGCCCGCCGTGATCACCGCGCAGAAGGGCCTCAACGAGCCCCGCTACGCCAGCCTCAAGGGCATCATGGCCGCCAAGAAGAAGACCATCGAGGAACTGGACGCCGCCCCGGTGACCGCCGGTGCCCAGGTCAGTTCCCTGGTGCTGCCCCCCGAGCGCCCCGCAGGCCGCAAGCTGGAAGGCGATGCCGCCAACCAGGCCCAGGCGCTGATCCAGGCACTCAAGGATGAGGCCAAGATCTTCTAGCCCCTTCCTGCTGCAGACTTCCGCTTCGAAAGGATGACTTCCATGATTCTCGTATTCTGTGAACTGAAGGATGGCCAGCTCCGCAAACCCAGCGCCGAGGCCCTCAGCGAGGGCCGCCGCCTGGCGGATGCCACCGGCAAGCAGGTGGGCGCGCTCTTTGCGGGCGCTTCCTGCGCCGGAGCCGGCGAGGCCGCCAAGTACGGGGCCGATGTAATCCTCACCGCCGAGGGCCCCACCCTGGGCTTCTACTCCAGCGATGCCTACGCCGCCGTGCTCGCGGACGCGGTCAAGGCCAAGGGCGCCACCGTCCTCCTCGCCGCCGCCACCGCCGTCGGCAAGGATGTGGCGCCTCGCGCCGCCGCCCGCCTGAGTGCCGGCTACGCCTCGGATGTCACCGGCCTCGCCATGGTGGACGGCAAGCTCCAGGCCGTCCGTCCGGTCTACGCCGGCAAGGCCTTCGCCACCACCAGCTTCGCCAGCGCGGTCCAGGTGGCCACCACCCGGCCCAACGTGTTCCCCGTGGCCGAGAAGGCCGGTGCGGGCGTCGCCGAGGCCCTGGCCACTCCCGCCGGGAACTTCAAGTCCGTGGTGAAGGAGATCCTCGCCAAGGCCAGCGGCAAGGTGGACCTGAGCGAAGCCAACATCATCGTGAGCGGTGGCCGTGGCATGAAGGACGGTGCCAACTTCGCCATCCTCGAAGCCCTGGCCGACGCCATCGGCGGCGTCGTGGGCGCCTCCCGGGCGGCCGTGGACGCGGGCTGGGGCCTGCCCCACAGCATGCAGGTGGGCCAGACCGGCAAGGTCGTGAGCCCCACCCTCTACATCGCCTGCGGCATCAGCGGCGCCATCCAGCACATCGCCGGCATGAGCGGCTCGAAGTTCATCGTCGCCATCAACAAGGATCCCGAGGCCCCCATCTTCAAGCTGGCGGACTACGGCATTGTCGGAGACCTGTTCGAGGTCGTTCCCGAACTCACCAAGGCCGCGAAGGCGTTGGGAGTTGGTTCCAACTGAACGCCGTTCCTAGCTCCAAAACGAAGCCCGGCCTCGGCCGGGCTTCGTTGTGGAGCTAGAGAAAGATTAGACGCCGAACTGCCTCAGGTGGTGGTCGAGATGCTTGTGCATCAGGCGTCCCCATTCATCGCCGTTCAGGCGGCCGAAGAACGTGTGGGTCGCCTTTCCGGCGGACTCCGGCCCGCGTTGGACGAACCGGTCAATGAGGGTGGCCAGGCGGACCCGCTCCGCCTCGAAGTCCCGCGCATCGGCCACCACGAAGGTGGGATCCGTCGGCGAGTTCTTCCGGAAGGGCCGTTCCCCCAGGACCATGCCGCGGATGAAGGGTGTGATGAGCTTTCCCAGGAAGACCTGCTTCATGGGCCGGTCTCCCGTTGCGGCCTCCAGCCCGAGGGCGCAGTGAAGGAGCATCTGCGCCGGATCCATCCGACCCCACTGGCGCAGGGTGCCCGGTTCCAGTGTCGCCAAGCGATGGGCCAGGGCTTCCCGGTCAGCCGGGTTGAATAGCGATTTCATCATCAGTTCCCTTCAACAGAATGCCGTTGACCGCTCCGCGCTATCACCTGACCTCCACCGGATGATGGTCTGGAGAGGGCAATAGCTAGACGGGCTCAAAACCTTCGTCCCGCAGGAAGTCCCGGGCATCCTCGGGATCCCCAAAACGCGCGACGACCGTATCGCCCTCATGGATGTCACCGTCCAAAGCATCGAGGCTGTTCCGCTCCCGGATCACACAGGCCCCGCCAGTCTCATCCAGCCCGAACTGCACCAA
Source organism: Holophagaceae bacterium (assembly GCA_025355915.1). GTDB lineage: Bacteria > Acidobacteriota > Holophagae > Holophagales > Holophagaceae > Geothrix. Next base: position 3,518 of record JANXYT010000238.1, on the reverse strand, counting down.
TTCCCGGATGACCCCATGGTCATCCCGCCACAGTTCCACATGCAGATCCGTACCCATCGTTTCCTCCCTTAACTTTTCGCATCGCGAAAAAGTTAAGTCTTTTCGAAGAACAGCACCACCATGCCGAAACCCACCCGATCCCCTTGCTTCAATTCCCGTGGCTCGCCCGGCAGGATGCGTTCGCCGCGCACGAAGGTGCCGTTGGCCACGCCGGGCTCTTCGAGAAGGAAGTAGCGGCCGTGTTCGCAGAGGATGCGGGCATGGCGGCGGGAGACGCTTAAATTGTGGTCCTCCTCTGTCAGGTCGATGTCGGGGTGGATGCCCGTGGTGGGATCGAACCGGCCGATGAGGGACCCATGAGACAGGATCGGATGAGGCTTGCCGCTGAGCACCGACACGAGGTTGGCCACGGGGGCGCCGGCGGCCTTGGGGGGCCGGTTGGCGTCCATGGCCTCCACACGCTCCCCCAGTTCCCGATGGCGTTGGGCGAGGCGCTGCATCATCTTCACGGACACTTCCGGGTTCTGCCGGATCATCCGAAGGAAGGTGCCACGGTTGATGGCGATGAGGTCCGAATCCTCCAGGGCCACGACGGTGTGCTGGCGGGGAAGGGCCTCCAGGAGACTGCCCTCCCCGAAGAAATCACCCTTGGATAGTTCCTCGGCCCAGTCGCCTTTGGGCTCCTCGGAGACGTACAAGCGGACTTTGCCCGAAAGGATGATGTACATCTGTTGGGCCATCTCCCCTTTGGAGAAGATGACCTCCCCTTCGCGGAAGCGCAGCTTGCTTTGATCGATGAAGCTGGGTTCAGCCATGGGGGTCCCGGGGAGTCCCCTAGATTACCCCAGGGGCCACACCGGAAGGAACCTCACCGGTCCGAAACCTGCTGGAAGCACCGGGCCAATAAATCCTCCAGGATGTGCGCCTCGGTCCTGGAAAAGCCATCCAGGTGGGGGCAATCCAGATCCAGCACTGCCACCATCCTTCCGTGGATCAGGACCGGAATCACCAGTTCGCTGCGGGTGGCGCCATCGCAAGCGATATGGCCAGGGAAGGCGTGGACATCGGCCACCAGCTGGGTTTCCCCCGTCCTGGCGCAGGCCCCACAGACCCCCCTTGCGAAAGGGATGCGGAGACAGCCCATGCCGCCCTGGTAGGGGCCCACCGCCAGCATCCGATCCGCGACGCGGCGGTAGAACCCGCACCAATTGGTCTGGGGCAGGGTTTCCCAGAGCAGGCAGGCCAGGGTGGCCTGGATGGCCACCTCATTCGTCTCCCCCTCCAGCGCGGCCTCGATCTGTGGGAGGGCTGCCTGCAGCCGAGCCAGGCGGTCCCCTTCCGGCAGCAGGGTGCCTCGCGCCACCTTCGCCAGCAGGATGCCCTCGCTCATCACCGTCTCCGTTACTCTTGATCCATGTCCATTCTGCGCTACCTGGCGGCCCCATTGGCACCCCTGTACGGGGCGGTGGTGCTCGCCCGGAACAAGAGCTTCGACGCCCATCCTGAACGGGCCACCCGCGTGAACGTCCCGGTCGTGTCCGTGGGCAACCTCAGCGCGGGCGGCACCGGGAAGACCCCTCTCACCCTTTTTCTGTCGGAAGGGCTGGAGGCCGCCGGGTGGACGAACGCCGTGCTGTCTCGGGGCTACGGTGGGCGGCGAGACATCGATCCCATGAGCGTGGAGGCGGATTCGAATCCCCGGCAGACCGGGGACGAACCCCTGCTCATGGCCCGGCGTCTGGGCCCGCACCGGGTGGTGGTGGGACGGCAGCGCCACGCCGCCGCGCTGCGTGCCCTCTCCCAGCGGCCTGGCCTCCGCTGCCTGCTGCTGGACGACGGCTTTCAGCACCGGGCCCTGCACCGTGATCTGGATCTGCTCGTGCTCGACGGCGTCCGCCGCTGGGGCGACGGGCGCCTGCTGCCCCTGGGTGATCTGCGGGAACCCATGGACAGCGCCCGCCGCGCCCACGCCCTGGTGGTCACGCGCGCCGCGCGGGTGCCCGACCGGGCCGAGGTCGAGGCTTGGTGGGCTCGCCATGGCTCGGGTGGTCCCATTTTCTGGGTGGACTTTGTGCTGGGCGGCCTGCGCCGGTGGGAAACCGGGGAACCCTCTCCTCTGCCCCTTCCCGGTGCTGGCCCAGCCTTCGCCTGGTGCGGCCTCGGACACCCCGAAGCTTTCTACGCCGACCTTCTGGTGGCCGGCCAGGCCTGGGTGGGCTCCCACAGTTATCCCGATCACCATGGTCCATCCCCCTGGGACCTGCGGAGGCTGCAGGCCTTGGCCAGAGCTGAGGGAGCAGGCTGGCTGGTCTGCACGGAAAAGGACGCGGTGAAGCTGGATGCCGGCCACGCTCGCGCCTTGACGCTGCCGCTCTATGTGGCCGAACAGCGCGTGTCCGGTGGAGCCGCTCTGCTCGCCTGGATACAGGCCCAGCTGGGTTGAATCTGCACCCTGGAAGGAACCGGCCCGCCTTCACAGGGACGGCAGAGACCGCTATGCTTTCGACCACCAAGCCACTCCAACCTCATTGCCTCCAAGGAGGACACGATGTTCAGGCAGATCGTCTCTGGATCACTCTTGCTCGCGGCCCTGGGCCTCCAGGCGGGAGACACCGTCAAGATCGCCCTCACGGGCCCCTTCAGTGGCGGCTCCGCGCCCATGGGCACCTCCGCCCGGGACGGCTCCAAGCTCGCCATCGCCGAGATCAACGCGGCGGGCGGCATCCAGGTGGGCGGCAAGAAGATGAAGATCGAGATCATCGAGCGCGATGATGAGGCCAAGAATGAACGCGGCGCCCTCATCGCCCAGGAGCTGGCGGCCATGAGCGACCTGACGGGTGTCATCGGCACCGTGAACACCGGCGTCTGCATGGCGGGCGACAAACACCTGCAGGAAAAGGGCATCACCAAGATCATCTGCCCCGCCGCGGGCTCTGCCTCCATGACGCAGTGGAGCAAGGCCGGCGTGAAGGACAACTCCATCTTCCGCTTCGCGGCCCACGACGGCATCCAGGCGGCCATGGTGGTGGAAGAAGCCATCAACCGGAAGTTCACCAAGGTGGCCGTGGTCTTCGACTCCACCAACTACGGTGTGTCCGGCCGGGACGACATGCTGGACCAGATCAAGAAGCAGGGCAACAAGCTGACGGTGGTGGCCCAGGAGAAGTTCAACATCGGCGACAAGGACATGACCGCCCAGCTGCTGCGCGCCAAGTCCGCGGGCGCCCAGGCCATCCTCATCTGGGCCATCGGTCCCGAGCTGGCCGCCGTCTCCAACGGCGAGGCCAAGATCGGCATGAAGGCCCCTCTCATCGGCGGCTGGACGCTCTCCATGTCCAACTACATCGACAACGCCGGCAAGAACGGCAATGGCACCCTCATGCCCCAGACTTTCGTCGAGGAGGCCATCACGCCCAAGGCCAAGGCCTTCATCGATGGCTACCACAAGGCCTTCAAGGTGGGGCGCATCCCCTCCCCCGTGGCCGCCGCCCAGGGCTATGACTCGGTGTATCTCCTCG
>JANXYT010000191.1 GCA_025355915.1 Holophagaceae bacterium | reverse complement strand
CGCTATTGCCGTTCTGGATGTCATCCACCGTCCAGGTGACGGAGGTGCTGGTGGACCCCAGAACCTGGGCCGTGACGGGTAAAGCCTCACCGATACCGATATCGGCGGGGGCGCCGACCAAGGTGACACCTACGGGGCTGGCTGGCGTGGGCGTCACGGCTTGGGTGCCGGCCCCATTGGTGTTACTGCTTCCTCCACAGGCACTTAAAATCAACATTCCAGCAATGGCCATTCCTTGTATGGCGGCAAGACGTATTCCTGTTCTTCCTGTTCCCATTGGAACCTCCGCAGTCATTAAGGCAACGGAGGTGCCACGAGAAATTGGTCAAATCATCGTCTATTAAGCCCTATTAATATAACATTTATGAATGGTTTCTGAGATCCGGAATGCCCGATGGGGACCGTCGAATCCAGAATGCAGATCTGAATTCTAGAATCTGGACGGGGCTCAGCCGTAAGCCTTGAGTTTTTGGTAGAGGGTGCTTCGGGGGATGTCGAGCCGTTTGGCGGCCCGATCCACATGGCCTTCCTCCTCCTGGAGGACCTGGAGGATGTGGTGCCGTTCCAGCTCCTTCAAGGTCAGTTTGGCAAGGCCTTCATGACCCTGGCTCTCGGGGCTGGCGGCGAAATCCAGGTCCTGTGCATCGATGACGGCTGACTTGGCTCCCATCAGGGCCCGTTCCAGGACGTTGCGCAACTCGCGGATGTTGCCGGGCCACACATGCTTTTGGAGCTTCATCAGTGCACTCGGCGTAAGGTGCATGGACTCCCGCCCACAATCAGCAGTGAGGCGATTCAGAAGGATCTGGGCGAAATTGCGGATATCCTCGGCCCGCTCCCGGAGAGGGGGGACTAGTAATTGGATGGCGCTGATGCGATAGAAAAGATCTGACCGGAAGCGTTGTTCTTGCACCAGGCGATCGAGCTTTTGATGGGTGGCGGAGATCATTCGGAAATCCACCTTCCGGTCCTGGAGCCCACCCAGGCGGCGGAATCGCTTTTCTTCCAGGGCTTTGAGGATTTTCGGCTGGATCTGCAGATCCATATCCCCTATTTCATCCAGAAAAATGGTGCCGCGGTGAGCCGCCTCAAGCAGGCCGACTTTGTCCGTGATGGCACCCGTAAAGGCGCCTTTCTCATGGCCGAATAGCTCGGTCTCCAGAAATTCCTTGCTGAGGCCGCCACAGTTGAGTTCAAGCATCGGTTCGGATGTCCTGGAACTGTGGCGATGAAGCCATCGGGCCAATTCGCTTTTCCCCGTGCCTGTCTCGCCCTGAATGAGGATGGGGGTCTCGGTCACCGCCGCGAGTCGCGCCTGCTCCTCCAGCTTACGGATGGCGGGGCTATGTCCGATGAAGGGATCCGGCGCCCGCTGGGGCTGTTCGAGGGATTCTCGCGCGAATTGTTTTCTGCGGTTGCGCTGATTTTCCAGCACCCGTTCCAGCACGACCAGGAGGGCCGGAAGATCCAGCGGCTTCACCAGGAATTGTTCGGCCCCAAGTTGGATGGCTCGCACGGCGAGTTCGATGCTGGCATGGGCCGTGAGAAGGATGATGGGTACCCCGGCATCAATGACTTTCATCCTCGGAAGCAGGTCCATGGCATTCCCATCCGGCAGGGAATAGTCCAGGGTGACGGCATCATAAACATCTGAGCGGAATCTGATCTCCGCTTCGGCACAGGTTTCGGCTTCATCCACCAGGTAGCCGTGGAACTCCAGAAAATCCCTTATCGCAAAGAGGGTGATTTCGTCATCATCTACGACTAAAATTTTTGCTTTCGCCATGGAACCCTCAAGGTTGGCTGGCTGGTCGCACTGGAGGGATCAATACCGAGGGCAGCATGAAACTGATTCGCATGCCCCCCTCGGTTCCGGAGCCCGCAGTGAGGGTTCCGCCATGGGATTCGAAGACCCTTCGGGCTCCCGGAAGCGTGAGGCGACCCAACCCGGAGGTCCTGAAGTAGAACGGTTCGAAGAGCCGAGCAGGATCGGAATCCTTGAATTTCATGCTGGAACAATCCAGATGTCCAACGATCACCGACCGTTTCCCCTGGAGACTCCGTGCGGCATGTAGAACCACATGACCGCCTGTCTCTTCCTGTTGCAGGACAAGATCGACGACGCGGATGAACGCCGCGCGCAGGCTTTGTTCGTCCATGTTGATCGCCGACAAGGGCCCGTCGACCTGCAGGTGAAGCTTGACGTGGTGCTTCTCCGCCCAGGGATTGTGGTGTTCGACGGCTTCTCGCAGCAAGGGCTCCAATTCGCGAACGGACCAGGAGAATCTCTGCGGATCCCCGTAATCCCTCAACTCCTCGTTGAAGGCACTCATCCGATCCAAGCTTCTGCGAATGTTGGCGCCATATTTTTTCACCTCATCCAGATCAGCGAATCGAGCCTCGAAGGCATCAAGGCTCGCCGAGATCCCAAATATGAAGCTGCCAAGCTCATGCACGAGGCCCGGCACAAAGGAGGCGGCGGAAGGAGCGCGAGGGGTGGTGCGCGTTTCCGCCATATGCTGATCCGCCGTCAGGATGGTTTGGATGCGCTCGGACAGCAATCTCAGGCCCTCCAGTTGATTTGCAGAAAGCGTGAGGGGGGCAGAGGACAAGACGCACAGCGTTCCGACGATCCGAAGGTAGATATCCACGAGCTGGAAGGTCTCAATGACCCGCAGGCCATGCTCCTGCAGTAGTTGATCGCCAGATTCATGGGTGAAACCGTGGGACAGCACTGACTCAAAGGCTGCGAGCTGTTCGCTGGTGAGGCCGCTGCTATCCCGATACCAGATCCCCTCCTCGTCCTCCAGAACCAACGCAATGGAGGCGCCAGTAAAGACGGCAGCAAGGACGATCCAATCGCGGAGCAGGCCTTCGGATTGGGATTCAGTGAATCCATGACGATGCAAGGCCTCGGATTGGGGTTGGTTCGGAAATGGACCGTTGGAACTCATGGGTCTCCCCCGGAATACCGCCTCGTGAGTCAGATTGGCAGCCCTTCATGATGTTGGGAATAACCTGGATCAATTCGATGATGATAGGTTTTATATCAGGAAGACTGCCCATTCCCGGAAAGAGTGTTGCCATTGATGACCACGGTCGGATCACGCTCCATCAGCCAGATTCCGATGGTCGCATTTCCCGACACCGTATTGTTGGTGATGCTCGAATGGGGGGAGGCCCAGATGTAGATGCCACCTCCCGTGTTGCGGGTATTCCCACCTACCACAAGGGTTCCGGAGACCCGGTTGCCTTTGACAATGGTGTTTGGAGCCCGTGAAACCAGGATGCCCTGGCCCCGAGTGCCGATGATGGTATTATTGCTAACTATCACTGTTCCCAATGAATAATCAACATATATGCCCCGGCGATACCCACCACTGACGGGGTTCAGGCCATTGCCCTTACAGGTGTTTGAATCGAATACCGCGTTGGTGATGCGCGGAGACGTGAAAATTTCTCTGAAGCCGCACTGGAAACCGCTCCCCGCATTGTCGGTCAAGGTGCAACCTGTGACCAGTGCGTTATTGATTGTTTGTCCATCATTTGGCTCAAAATCAATCCCACACTCAGGCTCGGTCCCAGTCGTGTTTTTGAAGGTCGAGTTCCTCACCACCAACCCATCCACGCTGGTAACGGACAGCCCCTGGCGGCGGTTGTGGTCGGCCGTCACATGGCACAAGGTCACATTCGTGGATTGGTCTGTGATGTAGAACCCATCGCCCCAGCATTCCTTCGCGACAACTCCTTCCACCACCACGTGATCCGAGTTGTTGATGGCCAGGCCCATGCCCCACTCGCCCCCGGAACCCTTATGGGCACTGCGTTCTCCCAGAAGTGTGCCGCCCAGGATGTTCACATGATGGGCATAGCTGACAGCGAGGATGGCGTATTTCGCAGAGGTGTTCGGAATGGCCTTGAGCACTGCGCCGGACGAGAGGCTCAGCGTCATGTTGCTTCCGAGGCGAATGCCCTTGCTGTTCTGAGCCATGGCGTTCACCAGGTAGGTGCCATCCGGGACCCTCACCGTTCCCCCGGTGCCGGCCACGGCGTCCACCGCACGCTGAATGGCGGCCGTGTCATCGGTGACTCCATCGCCCCTGGCGCCATAGGCCTGAGCACGAACGTTTACCACCAACGAGGATGTGGGCCTGGGGGCACAGCCTTTCTCAGTTGGGATCGAGAGGGTCGGGGCCGTGGTGGCTTCGGTGACACCGGGTGAGGAGGACAAAAGCATAGGGGAGGGAGCGTTCGCGGCTTTATCAGCACTGCGGACTGATCCGCCGCGGTACGCAATCAGCGAGCAAATCGTTCCTACGGCCAGGAAAACGAGCCACCTGACCTGGGTGCTCCCCGCATGCATCGGACCCTCCAGCCGTGCCCTCATGCTATCGCCCCCGTGCGGAAATCACCTGCCATCAAAAAACCAGGAATTGGGTCGCAAACTTAACCAGACACCACTTGCAAACAGAAAAATGCGGCATATTTTCAAGGCAGCAGTTCCCGATAAACGCATCCACTGACTTGAGCCGCTGAAGGCAAATCCCATAGGCCACCGTGTGCAGATAACTCCTGAGGCTGTCATCCACCCATTCCAGAAACTGTCTATGCAAGGCCGGAGAGTTCTCCCGGGGACCGCTTCGTGTGTTCAGTCCATCATTCTTCAGCGCCCTCCCGAGAAATACCCTGTGAATCAAGCATCTTGATAGTAATAATAAATTACCTTGCTGCTAGGTGCTGAAAATTTATAAGATGATTTCCAGGTTACGTGTGAATTCTGAATTCTGCTGGTGCGGCAGCACTCGTCCAGGTGGGTGTATCGAAAGCCAATGATCCATTAAACGTTCAGTAGAGGAGCGCCATGCGGATTGCCGTCATCGGTCTTGGTTACGTCGGGCTGCCACTCGCCCTGGAACTCGCGAAGAGGTTCCCCGGAACGGTGGGATTCGATATCCACGCAGCCAAGGTTGCAGAACTCCAGCGGGGGGTAGACCGCACTCGGGAGGTCGCGCCCGATTTGCTGAGCGCGACGACCTTGAAGATGACCTGTGATCTTGAGGAGATGAGAGGCGCAGATTTCTTCATCGTCGCGGTGCCGACTCCCGTCGATGACTGGAAACGGCCCGACCTCACTCCCGTCATCAAGGCCAGCGAAACCGTGGGAAAGGTCATCGGCAAAGGAAGCATTGTTGTCTATGAATCCACAGTCTTCCCAGGAGTCACCGAAGAGATCTGCGGCCCCATCCTGGAAAAGGGCTCCGGGCTGAAGTGTGGTGTGGATTTCAAACTCGGCTATTCTCCCGAACGCATCAACCCCGGGGATAAGGTTCATACCGTCGATCGCATCGTAAAGGTGGTCTCGGGGCAAGATGCGGAAAGCCTTCGGATCATCGCGGGTGTTTACGGTGCCGTCATCTCGGCCGGGGTCCACGAGGCTTCCTCCATCAAGGTGGCGGAAACAGCCAAGGTGATCGAGAACACTCAGCGCGATATCAACATCGCCCTCATGAATGAACTCGCCATCATTTGCGAGAAAGTCGGAATCCGCACTTCTGACGTGCTGGCCGCGGCCCGCACGAAGTGGAACTTCCTGCCTTTCAGCCCGGGACTCGTGGGCGGGCACTGCATTGGTGTGGATCCGTACTACCTCACGACCAAGGCCGAGGAATTGGGCTATCACCCGCGCGTCATTCTGGCGGGAAGGCAGATCAACGACGACATGGGAGCCTATGTGGCCCAGAAGCTGGTGAAATTGCTGATCCAGCAACAAATCCAGGTGAAGAAGGCGCGCGTCGGCATTCTGGGGCTCACCTTCAAGGAGGATGTACACGACATCCGCAACAGCAAGGTGCCTGACATCATTGCGGAATTGAAGCAATTCAGCATCTCTCCCCTGATCCACGATCCCATGGCTGATGGAGAAGAGACCCTGAAGGAATACGGACTGCACCTTTCCGAATTCAAGGATATGCAGGAACTGGATGCCATCGTTTTTGCCGTCAACCATCGCGTTTTCCTGGATCTAGGCCTCGATTCCATCCGTGCCTGCCTGAAACAAACCGCTGTTTTCGTGGATGTGAAATCCGCTTTCGCCCCAGAGAACTTCCCTCAGAACATTGCCTACTGGAGTCTCTGATCCGATGCGCCTTGATGCGGTCATCAATGATTTGAAAGCATCCCCACGAACCTGGCTGGTGACGGGTGTGGCGGGATTTATCGGTTCGAATCTGCTGGAGGCCTTGCTCAAGGCTGAGCAAACAGTGGTGGGCCTGGATAATTTTGCGACAGGTTCCCAGGCCAATCTGGACGATGTGAAGGGCAGCGTCAGCCCAAAGGCTTGGGGGCGCTTCACCTTCCTGCAGGGGGATATCAGGAGCCTGACTGACTGCCAGCGCGCCTGTGAAGGCGCGGAGTATGTCCTCCACGAAGCCGCTCTGGGCTCGGTGCCACGGTCCATCGAAGATCCGATTTCCACGAACCAGGCCAACATCGATGGATTTCTTAACATGCTCGTGGCGAGTCGGGACCAGAAGGTGAAGCGCTTTGTCTACGCCGCCTCGAGTTCCACCTATGGCGACCATCCGGACCTGCCGAAGCGGGAGGACAGGATCGGCCAGCCGCTCTCGCCCTATGCGGTGACGAAGCTGGTGAACGAACTCTATGCAAAGGTCTTCGGCAATACGTACGGGCTGCAGACCATCGGTCTGAGGTATTTCAACGTCTTCGGCCGCCGCCAGAGCCCCAACGGGCCCTATGCGGCAGTGATCCCGCTTTGGATTGCGAGCCTGATGCGCAATCAAGCCGTCTCCATCAATGGGGACGGGGAGACTAGCCGTGATTTCTGTTATGTCGAGAACGTGGTCCAGATCAATCTGCTGGCTGCCACCACCACCGATCCGGCCGCAGTGGGTCAAGTCTACAACGTGGCCTTCGGAGGGCGGACGACTCTCAATCAGCTTCATGAAAAGCTTCGTTTACGCCTTGCCCAGCATGATCCGGCCATCGGCAACCTAGAGCCTGTCTATCTCCCCTTCCGAGGTGGAGATGTCCGCCACTCTCAGGCTGATATCGCCAAAGCCAAGGGTCTGCTGGGATACGCTCCCCAATTTGCCGTGGACCGTGGCCTGGACGAGGCATTGGACTGGTACCGAGCGCACCTCTGATGAAAGTCGCAGTCTTCGGCGGGTACGCTCCTTCCCTCTCCTCCTTTCGCGGCTCCATGATGCGGGCCATGGTCGAGGCCGGTCATGAGGTAGTCGGGCTTGCCCCTGGGGAAGATTCGACCGTCATTGCCAATCTCGCGGCGATCGGAGTGAGTTATCGGGCCATTCCTCTCGGTCGCACGGGACTCAACCCCTTCGAAGATTTTCGCAGTCTGCGTGCCATTACGGCTGCGCTCAAGGAGATCCGCCCGGATCTCCTCTTGAGCTACACCATCAAGCCAGCCATCTACGGGTCCCTCGCCGCCGCCAGGGTTGGTGTCCCCCATCGCCATGCCATGATCACGGGGCTCGGTTCCACCCTCATGGGTAAGGGTTTCAAAATGGGGTGCATGGCAGTGGTGGCCAAATGGCTGTATCGGCATGGCTTGGCCAAGAATGAGGGGGTATTCTTTCAGAATCCCGATGATTGCGCCTTCTTTGAGCGAAACAACCTGCTGTCTGCAACCTGCCGGATCACGCAGATCAACGGCTCTGGAGTGGACCTCGAGCGCTTCTCCTTCTCACCCCAGCCGACCGGGCCCCTGACCTTTCTGCTGATCGCCCGGCTCACCCGCGAGAAGGGGGTCGTGGAATTCGTCGAGGCGGCCCGAATCCTCAAGGCACTCTATCCGGAAGTCCAATGCCAGCTGCTGGGCCCCTTCGATTCCAATCCCACCGCCATTTCCCGTGACCAAGTGACGGCCTGGGAGCGCGAGGGGATTGTCCAGCATCTCGGCACAACCGGGGACGTGCGCCCCCTCCTGGCCAGGGCGCAGGTGATGGTGCTGCCGAGCTACGGCGAAGGAACTCCGCGGTCGGTGTTAGAGGCCATGGCCATGGGCAGGGCCGTGGTGACCACGCGGGTTGCCGGTTGCAAAGAAACAGTCATCGATGGGCGAACTGGTTTTCTGGTACCGCCAAAAAACCAGTTTGCCCTGGCCGAAGCCATGGGGCGCTTCCAGTTGGACCCAACTTTGGCTCAGAGCATGGGAACGGCCGCTCGAACCTACGCAGAAGCCAAGTACGACGTGAACAAGGTGAATAAAGTCATCATGCAGGCCTTGGGACTGTGAAACATAGGTTGCACCAGTGGAGCCTCTTCCGGAGTTTTCATGCGCATCAGCTTCCTAGGTCTCGGGAACATGGGCTTGCCCATGGCTCGAAATCTTCTGGGGCTGGGGCACGCCGTGACGGTCTACAACCGCACCCCGGGCAAGGCCCAAGCTCTCATCGCCCTGGGTGCGACGGAAGTCAACACCGTGGCCGAAGCTGTGAAGAGGGCCGAGGTGGCCATCACCGTGCTCTCGGACGACGCCGCCGAATCGGCCGTGGTGTATGGTCCAGCGGGCCTGCTCCAGCATCTCCCTCGCAAGGCCATACACCTCTGCATGAGCACCATCGGAGTCGAGGCATCCACCGCACTGGCTTTGGCCCACGCCAAGGCCGATCAAGGGTATGTGGCGGCCCCGGTGTTTGGCCGGGCTGGCGCCGCCAGTTCCCGGCACATCTGGATCGTAACCGGTGGGCCAGAGCCCCAAGTAAACAGATGCTTACCCATCTTCGTCGCCCTGGGGCGGGGCCATACGCGGGTGGGCCCCCAGGCCGCTCTGGCCCACGCGCTGAAGCTTGGTTGCAGCCTGCTCACCAGGGCCATGGAGGAAGCCGTCTCGAACCTCCTTCCCTTGGCCGAAAAGGCGGGTTTGGCTCCCGCGGATTACCTCCGGCTGCTGAATACTGCGATTTTCAGATCTCATATGGTGGATGGCCTTGGCGAATTCACACCTCCTCCCTCCTTCGATCCAGGTGACCTGTCCCTGGATCTTGCGGCCAATGAAATATTGCTCCATGCGGCCAAGGAACTTGGTGTGGACATCCCGGTGGCGGACCTGATCCACGCTCGGCTTCAGGCCGCAGGTTCTAGGGGCTGGGGAGAGCAAGATCTTGCCGCCCTCTCTGAGGCCGGCCGCCCGGAATCAGGAGCGGTTGGAGCCGTCGTCCCGGAGGTGAAGGCGCATCAGCCCGACCCGCCCGTTTCAAGGATCGTTGGACGGACGGCACCTCAGTCGCGCAGGATCACCGATGCGAAGGGGGGCCAACCGCGACGGGAGGTGCAGGCTCGGCCCATACCACTTCCGGCGTCAAAACCAGCGCCAGCGATTCCGCCAGCCAGAGCCGCCGAATCAGCCAAACCCGCTGGTCCACCGCTCATGACCCCTTCCAGTGCCTTCACAGCCATGAATGGCAGGACCCGCGTGACCCTGGACCTTAATCGGACCAGCCATTTTGAGGTCATCAAGGGTCATGTCTGGGCCTGGTCCCAAGGGAAGAGCTACGAAACGCCCTGGATCAACCTCAGCGATGTGGAGTTGGCTTTCAACCATGTGTTGTTCCTTTTGATCCAGCACCACGTCCTGCTGCGCCCGGAGGCCGTCCTTGACCTGCGATCGACCTTTGGGGGTGGGGCGAAAGCCCGGGTTGGCGAGAACATGGAACTTGATGTCAGCCGGGCCGCCACGCCACGACTTAAGGAAGTGCTGGGGTTGTAACTCGAATCTGGAACCAGGGTTTGGAAAATAAATTGACTGTCTGATAAATCTGTTGTTTTTTAAGTGGTACCAAGGAACCTTGCAACGCATCATCCTGAGCCTTTAGTTTGTCCCTTTCCTGGTAACTCGCCATGGCCCTCACTCCTCTCACCGAACCGGTCCGCTGCGCGCCCTTCTCGCCTTGGCCTTCCTACGCTCCCGATGAAGTGAAAGCCGTGGCACGGGTGATGGAGAGCGGGAAGGTGAACTACTGGACCGGGCTGGAGGCGAGGGAATTCGAACAGGAGTATGCCACCGCCGCTGGGTGCGAGAAGGCGATCGCCCTCTGCAATGGCACTGCGGCCCTGGAGTTGGCCATCCATGCCTTGGAGATTCCTCCGGGTTCCGAAATCATCACGAGCCCCCGAACCTTCATCGCCAGCGCGAGCTGTGCGGTGATGCGGGGCTGCATTCCGGTGCTGGCGGACGTTCATCCAGTGAGCCAGAACATCACCGCCGAGACCATCGAGAGGGTGATCACGAAACGGACCAGGGCGATCATTCCGGTTCATCTTGCTGGATGGCCCTGCGACATGGATCCCATCATGGCCCTGGCGGCACAGCATGGAATCAAGGTGATCGAGGATTGCGCCCAGGCGAATGGCGCTACCTACAAGGGGCGGCCTGTCGGTAGCCTGGGAGACATGGCGGCCTTTTCCTTCTGCCAGGATAAGATCATCACCACCGGCGGCGAAGGCGGCATGCTCACCACCAACGACCCTGACTTGTGGGATCGCGCCTGGAGCTTCAAGGACCACGGCAAGAGCTGGGACGCGGTCTACAACCGCGAGCACCCGTCAGGGTTCGGGTTCAAATGGCTCCATGAGTCATTCGGCACCAATTGGCGCATGACCGAAATCCAGGCAGTCATCGGTCGTGCCCAGTTGAGAAAGCTGCCGGAATGGACGCGCCTTCGCCAGGAGAACCTCCGCCGCTTGAATGAGGCCTTCAGCGCTTTCAGCTGCATCCGGACCACGCCTGCGCCCCCCGGGATAGGCCATGCGGGGTACAAAGCCTACATGTTCATCCGCCCCGATCAGCTCAAGGACGGCTGGAATCGAGATCGCATCATGGAAGAGATCAACAGCCGGAACGTTCCCTGTTTCAGCGGAAGCTGCAGCGAAATCTATCTCGAGAAAGCCTTCACCCGTAGTGGTTTCGGGCCGCAGGCTCGCTTTCCCGTGGCTCGTGAGCTGGGGGAAACCAGCCTGATGTTCCAGATCCATCCAACGCTCACCAAACAGAACATGGATGATGCCATCGCGGTGTCCTCCGAAGTGTTCGGGAAAGCCTCCAGATGATTCAATGACGACCCCTTCTCGCCCCGTGTACCGGTTCTTCAAGCGCACCCTGGACCTGCTCTACGCCCTGTTGCTTCTCCCCCTCTTCGGCCCCGTGATGCTGGCTGTATGGGTGCTCGTGCGAGTGAAGATGGGCCGACCGGCCCTCTTCCAGCAGGTGCGCCCGGGCCTGCATGCGCGACCCTTCGTGCTCCATAAGTTCCGCAGCATGATCGACAGCAACGACGCCGAGGGCAATCCGCTTCCCGACAAGGACCGGCTCACGTCCTTCGGGCGCCTGCTCCGGCGCTCAAGCCTGGACGAACTCCCTCAGCTCTGGAATGTCCTGAAGGGAGAGATGAGCTTCGTGGGTCCCCGGCCCCTCTTGATGGAGTATGTGCCGCGCTACACGCCCGAGCAGCGGCGGCGACTCGACGTCAAACCTGGAATCACAGGATTGGCCCAGATTGCCGGACGGAACACCCTGGGCTGGGAGGACCGGTTGAAACTCGATGTGAAGTACGTGGACCAAGCCTCCGTTGGTCTGGACCATCTGATCCTCCTCCGTACTGTATTGAAGGTTCTGCGGGCGGATGGTGTTCCTTCAGCAGGGTTGGATCCGAACGGGAAATTCCAGGGAACCCCCACGGACCATTTGAAATCGGCCAGTGAACGAGTTCCCGGTCTCCCAGTCGATGTGCATCGGATGCCACCGGTTTGACGAACCGTTGCCCAGCCTCGTGATCCTGTGCCTCGGGTGCTCGCCTGACGACCCTTTCTCAGGTCGCCGCAGGGCTCGAAATCGCGACTGGGAAGGGCGAGGTCGGCTGTCGGGGCACACCCTGGGTGTTGGAATTTCAAGCGATATGTTTCGATTTAGACTTTAATGGTTGCCGAGGCTTCCATGCACCCTGCCCCCTCCCCCACCAGGCGCGCCATCGAGCGTCTGCCGGCGCACCTACGGCGTTACGTGGTGGACCAGGACCACGAGGCCTATACGCCCAGAGATCACGCCGTCTGGCGGCACATCATGCATCGGCTGGCGAACCGCCTGAAGGACACAGCCCACGAAAGCTACTTGTCCGGCCTGGCGGCCACGGGCATCGGCCTCGAGCGGATCCCCAGCCTGGACGAGATGAACGAGAAGCTCGAAGCCCTGGGCTGGTCCGCTGTAGGCGTGCGGGGCTTCATCCCACCCGCCGTGTTCACGGAGCTGCAGTCTCTGGGCGTGCTGGCCATCGCCGCGGACATCCGCAGCCACGAGCACATCGAATACACCCCGGCTCCAGACATCGTCCATGAGACCGCGGGACACGCGCCCCTCCTCGCGGATCGCCGGTATGCGGACTACCTGAAGCGTTGCGGGGAAGTGGGGTTCCGCGCCATCGCCTCGGTGGAGGACCAGGCGGTTTACGAGGCCATCCGCAACCTCAGCGTGGTGAAGGAAGATCCCGCCGCTTCAGAGGATGAGGTTCGACTGGCCGAGGAGCGCCTCCGGGCCGCCACCGCCAGCCGCCGGTACGTCAGTGAAAGCACCAAGGCCAGCCGCCTCTACTGGTGGACGGCCGAATACGGGCTGGTGGGCGATCCGGCCCATCCGAAGCTCTACGGCGCGGGCCTGCTGAGCAGCCTGGGTGAGGCGGTGCACTGCCTCACCCCCGCGGTGAAGAAGGCCCCCCTCAGCCTGATATGTGCGCACACGGAATACGACATCACGCGGATGCAGCCCCAGCTCTTCGTGGCTCGCGATTTCGACCACCTCTTCGAGGTGCTGGGAGCCTTCGAGGCCACCCTTGGGTGGCGGCACGGCGGGGATCAGGGCCTCGAGGAGGCCCTGCGGGCCCGCACCGTGAACCACCTGGCATTGGAGGGCGGACTCGAACTCACCGGCAAGGTGGTGGCCCGCATCCCCGCCCCGGTCGAGTTGGCGCCGGGCCTGTCCACCGCCCTGGTGCGGGTGGAAGGCCCCGTCATGATTTCGAGACAGGGCAAGGCCGAGGGTCGTCCCTGGCCGGGCGAGGCTCTGGTTGCGTTCGGAACTGGTGTCCTGCCCCATCGCGGCGCTTTCAGTCTGGACCTGCCTTCGGGCCTCTTTCTCACCGGCTTTCGCGTGAGCGAACACGAGGTGATCAACCTGCTGGGCCACCAGGATGGCCGCCCCCTGGACCTGCCTAGCTGGGTGCTGCTGTTCCTGAGCGCAGAATTGCCTTCGGTGGCCGGTGGGCCCGCCGACCCCGGCGCCTGGGACGCGTGGTATGGCGATCCCTCCGCCCTGGCAGAAGGCGAGGGGGAGGCCCAGGCGCGAGGCCGCAAGGCCCTGTCACTTTCCCCTGATCTCATGAAACTTTACCTTGAGGTCAAGACACTGAGAGAGGGCGGCCGGACCGATCCTCACAGTCTGAAGACCCTGATCCAAAGGGCCTCAGCGCACCCCTCCGAATGGCTGCTGAAAGCCGAATTGGATGAACTGGAGGCCATGCCATGAACTGGATGGAAGAAAACGGCAACCTGGTGCGGACCTTCAAGACCACCGATTTCATCACGGCCTTCAACCTGGTCAGCGCGGTGGTGGGTCCCTGCGAAGGCATGAAACACCACCCGGATATCGCCTTCGGTTGGGGCTATGTTCGCATTTCCCTTACCACCCACGACGCTGGCGGCATCACAGAGCTGGATCATCGCTTGGCCCAAGTCATCGATATGGCCATTAAACCATTTGATCTATGAGATTTGGAAGATTCCGATCTGTCCATCCACCGGAACGTCCGGTATTCTGGAATGTCCATCGAGGAGTCCCTTGCCGAACCCGCCAACCCCCCTCCATCCTTCAAGTCTCGCGCCGTTCAAGACTTCCCTATTGATTGGCCTCGGGTTGCTCGGCCTGGCCCTCGGCTGCAGGTCAGAGCAGGTGTCCCATTACCAAGTGCCCAAGGAGGCGGACGCCTCGCAACCTGGCCTCAGGCCTACGATGCCGCCCCAGCCGATGGGTGCTCGAACGGGAGAGCCTGGTTCCGGCTCGGACCCCGCGTCCAATCTGCCACCGCCCAATGTGCCAGCGCCCAATGTGCCCCCGCCGCCCACAACCCAGGGTTCCCTAAAGTGGGCCCTGCCCAAGGGCTGGAGCGAACTTCCCGGGGGAGGCATGCGCTTCGCCACATTCAAGGCGCCCTTCGCGGGCAAGCTGGAGGCCACCGTGGTGGTCCTGCCGGGCCCTGCGGGTGGAGAACTGGCCAATGTGAACCGCTGGCGCGGACAGATCGCCCTGCCCGCCCTCGACGAAGCCGGGCTCGCAAAGACCCGCACGGTGCTCAAATCCAAGGCCGGAGCTTTGAACGTCTACGACTTCACGAGCGACGGGCAGGCCAAGAGCCGCATGGTCGTCGGTTACATCTCCACACCTGATGGCAACACGTGGTTCGTGAAGCTGACCGGGGATGCCGCTCCCGTGGCCAAGGCTAAGCCTGATTTCATGTCCATCCTGGGGAGCCTCCACCTTGATTAAGACCATCGCGTCCCGAGTCTGGGCTTTCTTCAAGTCCTTCCAGCTCACCATCGTCCTGCTCTCCCTTCTCATGTGCCTGGTGGTGCTCTGCACCCTGGCTCAGGTGGAAATGGGCACCCAAGGCGCCGTGAACGCCTACATGCGCAGCTTCATCGTGTGGCGGCAGGTCGCGGCCCTGCCCTTCCCCCTCCCGGTATTCCCCGGCGGCGCCCTGGTGGGCCTGCTCCTCACCATCAACCTCATCGCCAAAACCATGGACATCAAGCTGATCTGGTCCAGGGCCGGCATGTGGCTGATCCACGTGGGCCTGGTGGTCCTGTTCGCGGGCGAATTCGTGGCCGGCATGATGCAGGTGGATACCAACTTGTCCATCGAGGTGGGCCAGACCGTCAACTACGTCCAGAGCTACAAGAGCATGGAACTGGCCGTCATCGACATAACCGATCCCAGATGGGACGAGGTCTACTCCGTGCCAGACACATTGCTGGCCAAGGGTGGCGCCGTCGCCATCCCCGGCACGCCGATCACCCTGAACGTGAAGCGGTACTTCCCGAACGCCGAACTCAGCTCGCTGCCGCCAGGGGGGCCGCCCTCCATGGCCACCGCGGGCGTGGGTCCCGGGGTCTCTGTCGTCGAGCAGCCCGTGGTCAGCGCCGACAACGAAATGAACCAGACGTCCGCCTTCGTGGAACCGGTGGCCGGGGGCCGCAGCTATGGCATCTGGCTGGCTTCGGTCGCCCTGGGTACCCCCCAATCGTTCACCCACGAAGGGCGCACGTATCTCCTGTCCATGCGCCTGCGCCGCCAGTACCTGCCCTACGCGTTCACGCTGAAGCAGTTCCGGCACGACGTATACCCTGGCACCGATATCCCCAAGAACTTCTCCAGCCTGGTCCAGGTGGTGAACCCCTCCCAGAAGGAATCCCGCGAGGTGCTCATCTACATGAATCAGCCCCTCCGGTACGAAGGGAAAACCTTCTATCAGGCAAGCTTTGGCAAGAACGACACCCTTTCTGTCCTTTCCGTGGTTGAAAATCCCGGCTGGCTGCTCCCGTATGTGTCCTGCGTGCTGGTCTCCCTGGGCCTGCTCGTGCACTTCG
>JANXYT010000158.1 GCA_025355915.1 Holophagaceae bacterium | reverse complement strand
GGCGCAACAGGGCCCGGGCCGCCAGGGTGTTGCCGCTGGGGATGGCATTGTCGAAGCCAGGTTTCTGCCGGAAGAGCAGGTCTACCTGACCCGCCTCCGTGCTGAAGAAACCGCCGTCGATGGGATCGTGGAACCGGGTGAGCAAACGTTCCCCCAGCGCCTCTGCCCAACGCAGCCAGGCCGGGTCGAAGTCCGCTTCGAAGAGGTCCACCAGACCCTCCACCACGGCAGCTTCGTCTTCCAGAAAGGCCGGCGTATGGGCCCGGCCCTGGCGCCATACGCGCAGCAGGCGACCCTCGCGCCACAGCTCCCGCTTCATGAATGACGCGCAGGCCTGCGCCGCCGCCAGATAGCGCGGATCCTCCAGCACCTGGAAGCCCCGGGCCAGGGCGGAGAGCGCCAGGCCATTCCAGGCGGCCAGTACCTTGTCGTCCTTGCCGGGACGCACTCGGCGATCGCGCCAAAGCCTCAGCCGTTCCCGCAGCATTTGATCTTCTCCCTCGGGAAGCGACGCTTCCCGAGCACAGGAGAAGCGGTGGATGACGCTTGTCCCGTGCTCGAAGTTCCCGCCTGCGGAGATCCCGTAGGCCGCGCAGAACCGCTCGCCATCAGCCTCGCCGAGCGCGTCGCGCACTTCCGCCGGGGTGAACACGTAGAACTTTCCTTCTTCGCCTTCGCTATCCGCGTCCTCGCTGGAGTGGAAGCCACCCCTGGGGTCGCGCAGGTCCCGCAGCAGGTAGTCCAGCGTCTCCCGGGCCACCTGGGCATAGCGGGCCTCGCCCGTGGCCTGATAAGCCGTCAGGTAGCAGCTGGCCAGCTGGGCGTTGTCGTAGAGCATTTTCTCGAAGTGGGGCACCAGCCACTGGGCATCCACGCTATAGCGGGCGAAACCGCCCCCCAGGTGGTCGTACATGCCGCCTTCCCACATGGCGTCCAGGGTGCGTCGGGCCATGGCCTGATCCGTGCCGGTTCCGTGCGCCAGGATCAGCTCGATGGCCATCTGCTGGGGAAACTTGGGTGCGGGACCGAATCCGCCCCAGCGGGCATCGAATCCCGAGCAGAGCTGGGCCAGGGCCGCATCCAGCACGGCTTGGTCGGGCCGCTCCTTCCCCGCTTCCACTTCGGCCTGTCGTCGCAGTTCAGCGGCGAGGGTCCCAGCCTGTCCGACCACGCCAGCCCGGTCGTCGCGCCACACCTCAGCAATGCGCGTGAGCAGGGGAACGAAGCCAGGCATCCCCCCGCGGGCTTCGGGCGGGAAGTAGGTGCCGCCATAGAAGGGCTCCAGTTCCGGCGTGAGCCACACGCTCATGGGCCACCCGCCCCGGCCCGTGAGGGTCTGGACGGCATCCATGTAGAGATCGTCCAGGTCGGGCCGTTCCTCGCGGTCCACCTTGATGTTCACGAAATGCGCGTTCATCACTTCGGCCACGGCGGGGTTCTCGAAGCTCTCCCGCTCCATGACGTGGCACCAGTGGCAAGCGCTGTAGCCGATGCTCAGGAAGATGGGCTTCTGCTCGGCTTTGGCTTTCGCCAGGGCCTCCTCGCCCCAGGGATGCCAGTCCACGGGGTTGTGGGCGTGCTGAAGCAGGTAGGGACTAAGGCTTTCTGAAAGGCGGTTGGGCATAATCCCGACTCCATCGGTCAGGATTATGCCTGAGGTTCCCGATTCCGACGGAGGAAAGTCCTCGACGCCACTTACAATGATCGTTTGGTTCCCACCGGAGTCCCATGTTCGACAGCCTTTCCCAGAAGCTCAGCCAGGCCATGAAATCCCTTCGGGGCCAATCGAAGCTGACGGAAGCCAACCTCGAGTCCGTCCTTCGCGAAGTGCGCATGGCCCTGCTGGAGGCCGATGTCCACGTGAGCGTGGCCCGCACCTTCCTGCAGCGGGTGAAAGAGAAGGCCCTCGGCGCCGAGGTCCTGCAGGGCCTGAACCCGACCCAGGCCTTCATCGACATCGTCCACCACGAGTTGGTAGAGATCATGGGCGGCCAGGCCCCGGAATACCCCATCACTTTCGCATCCAGGCCGCCGACCGTGGTGATGATGGTGGGCCTCCAGGGCGCCGGGAAAACCACCACCTGCGGCAAGCTGGCAGTGTTCCTCAAGAAGCTGGGCCGCTCCCCGCTGCTGGTGCCCGCGGACGTCTACCGCCCCGCCGCCATCGAGCAGCTGCACATCGTGGCGAAAGACGCCGGCGTGCCCTCCTTCCACACGAGCGAGAAGGATCCGGTGGCCATCTGCGCCGCGGCGGTGGCCGAGGCGCGGTTGAAGGGTTGGGACGTGGTGGTGCTGGATACCGCCGGCCGCCTGCACCTGGATGAAACGCTGATGGAGGAGCTGGTCCGCATCAAGGCCGCCACCTCCCCCGACGAGATCCTCTTCGTGGCGGATGCCATGACGGGCCAGGACGCAGTCCGCAGCGCCACGGCCTTCCACGAGAAGCTGGGCATCACGGGCGTGGTGCTCACCAAGACCGACGGCGACACCCGTGGTGGCGCGGCCTTCAGCATCAAGCAAGCCACAGGCCAGCCCCTGAAGTTCGTGGGCGAGGGCGAGAAGCTGGAGGATTTCCAGCGCTTCCATCCCGACC
>JANXYT010000153.1 GCA_025355915.1 Holophagaceae bacterium | reverse complement strand
TTCCAGCGGCAGCTGGATCAACTCGCCGCTGGGGTGGCCGGCCAGGTGAATGCCCTCCACAAGGGAGGTTATGCGGCGGATGGGGTCACCACCGCGACGGTGGGTCCTCCTCCTTATGACAACTATTTCTTTGTGGGGGACACCACCAATGGTGGGTTGCCGCCTAGTATCAGTGCCATCAATTCATATAAAGGCATGGTGAACGCCCTTTCCGTGACGGCGGCTATTCTGAAAAACCCATCTTTGATTGCCGCCGCCGGCATCGCAGGGGCCGCGGGTGACAATGCCAATGCCAACGCCATGGCCAAGCTCCAGTCTGCCTCGGGAACGGTGGATACGAATGGCGACGGAATCGGCGATTCGGGTCCCTACAGCACAGTCGTGGGTAGCCTCATCAATGACGTGGGTACGCAGACCCAGACTTGGGATGCCCAGAGCACGACCCAGCAGAATCTGGTGTCGGCCCTCCAAACCCAGCGCGACCGCATTTCAGGAGTAGACCTGGACGAGGAGGCTGCGAACATGATGACCCTTCAGCGGGGCTACCAGGCTTCTGCACGCTTCCTCAGCGTGATCAACCAACTCACCGATCAATTGGTGAACCAGTTCGGCAAATGAGCCTGAAAGCAGGTGATCCATGTCCCTTCGAACCCCTAGCACCACCCAGAGCCGCCAAGCCCTCCTGGACCTCCAGCGGACCAAGGAGCGCCTTGCCCTTAACCAGACTCGGATTACCAGCGGCAAGCGGCTTACGCGTCCTGGGGACGATCCTACGGCAGCCGCGCTGATTCTTGATTTCGGGAATTCCATCCAGGCGAATACCCAGTTCATCAAGCAAGCTGACTCCGCCCTCTCCTTCCTGACTTCCAGCGAGGATGTCGTGACCGCCGCCATCGATTCCAACATGCGGCTACAGGAATTGGCACAGCAGGGCCTGAACGCCACCAATACCGGCACCAGCTCGGCGATCATTTCAGAGCTGGATGGCATCCGTGCCAACCTGCTGTCCTTGGCGAACACCAAGGACCAGGGAAAGTACCTTTTCGCGGGGACTCGTACTCAGACTGTCCCATTCGTGGATGCAGCACCTCCCGCGGCACCCACCTGGGCGGGTAATTCGGGAACCATCAGCCTCGACGTGAGTGCCTCCACTTCGGTGGCCACCAATATCCCCGGGGACCAGGTCTTCCTGGGTGTAGGTGGCCCTGCCGGCTCGAATTTCTTTCAGGCCATTACAGATCTTCGTGCCGCCCTGCTGGTCCCCAACAACGCCGCCGGTATCCAGGCAGCAGCCAACGACCTTAGTACTTCCCTCGATTTCCTGAGCAAGGTTCGGACTGACTTGGGCGGTCGGCAGTCGAGTCTGCTCAGCCTCAAGGACATGCTGTCCGAGTTTAACCTCAATCTGCAGGATCTTCAGAATACGCAGCAAGACACGGATTACCCCCAGGCGATGACGGAGTTCACCAGTGATACAACCATTCAGTCAGCAGCTCTGAGCGCCATGGCGAAGACCAACAAAGCCAACCTCTTCGATTACCTGGGTTGAGCCGCCGCCAATAGGTGAGCCGCTAGAGCTGCCAGGGCCCGCTTTCGGTGGACCGATCCCTTGGCCTGCTTGACCGCCCGGGTGCCTCCCGTCCGCTTCAGGGCCCGAAGATCGAGTCCCTCCTCGGCGATGGGGGGCAACAAGCCCAGCATGGCGTTGGTGGGGCCAAAGTCTTTGCTGGAGGCATGGGCCAGGTAGTGCAGAAGGCTGCCCAGCACCGTTTCCGGTGGAAATGGTTGGGGCGCCAGGCCGTGCAGGGCGCGGTCAACGGAAAAGGCAGCCGCCAGGCCTCCCGCTGCGGATTCCAGATAGCCCTCCACCCCCGATAGCTGGCCCGCCAGCCATAGATTTGGAACGTTTTTGACAGCGAGTGTCGCATCAAGCACGGATGGCGCCTGAACGTAGGTGTTCCGGTGGATGCTCCCGAAACGGGCGAACTCGGCGTGTTCGAGGCCAGGAATGAGCCTGAAGACCTCCTTTTGGGCGCCCCACTTGAGGCGGGTCTGGAAGCCGACGAGGTTGAAGTGCGCCCCCGCAAGCGTATCCTGCCGCAACTGCACGGCTGCATGAGGCCACCGGCCTGTCCTCGGATTGTCCAGCCCGACTGGTTTCATGGGGCCATGGCGCAGCGTTTCGCGGCCCCGGTCCGCCATGACTTCGATGGGCAGGCAGGCCTCGAAGTAGGGCGTGTCCAGGTCATGCAGGGGAACCCGCTCCGCGGCGAGGAGTGCATCCAGGAACCGCTCGTACTGGTCTTTGTCGAGGGGGCAATTGATGAAATCGGCGCCTCCCCGGTCGTAGCGGGCCGCCATCCATGCGAGATCCATATCGATGCTGTCCCGTTCCACGATGGGTGCGATGGCGTCATAGAAGTGCAGGCGACCACTACCCGTGACCGCGGATAGCCAATCCGCGAGAGGATCCGAGGTCAGGGGCCCCGTGGCCAGGATGGTCGGCTGAGAGAGATCTGGAGCGGTGATCTGGGCCTCGTGCCATTGAATGTTCGGGTGATCCTTGAGTGCCTTGGTGACCGCCGCAGAGAAGGCCTCTCGATCCACGGCGAGGCTGTTCCCAGCTGGGACGCGGGTCGCCTCGGCGCAGTGCAGAATCAGCGAGTCCATCTGCTGCATTTCCGCCTTCAGGATGCCCGTGGCGGAGTTGGGATCATCACTCTTAAAGGAGTTGGAGCACACCATCTCCGCCGCTTGACCAGAGGCATGCGCAGAGGTGGTCCACTTCGGACGCATTTCTGTGATGCGGACCGAGTGACCCCGCGAGGCCAATTGCCACGCGGCTTCCGAGCCAGCCAGCCCTGCTCCGATGATGTGGATCACGCACCCTCCTTGGCGAGTCATTCTACGGCACGGTGAGGCGCTTCCCCGGCAGGGAGCGAAGCCCCGGGGTTCCCTCACTCCATAGGCAGTGATGACCACTGGTCAGCGGCCAGGAAGAACGTGCAGCAGCCGTCTATGCAGCCGTTCTCGCGAGCCGAGCAGGGCTGCGCAAATTTTCTCTTGCAGAACGAGACTCCGGTGATAGTCTGGGTGTCCTGCGCAGTTGAGGCTGCGGGGTGCTGGAGGGGGCCGGAAGGCAACCTTGGACCATGCTGAGGAGCATGGGGGCGTCTTTGAAAACCGGATAGAAGATAGGAAGCCTTTGAGGGTTTTGTTCAGCGTCTTAGGATGTTGGATGGAATTCAGAAGAAATATTCGACCAGAACATTTTTCCCAAGTCCACGAGAGTGGGATTGGGATTGAGAGTTCAGAATGAAACTTGAGAGTTTGATCCTGGCTCAGAATGAACGCTGGCGGCGTGCCTAACACATGCAAGTCGGATGTGCCGCAAGGTGCATGGCAGACGGGTGAGTAACGCGTGGGGAATCTACCTC
>JANXYT010000129.1 GCA_025355915.1 Holophagaceae bacterium | reverse complement strand
GCCTATCACCGCATGACCTATGACGTCACGCTGGCGGCGGCCAAGGCCCTGTTGCAGCTCAATCCCGCCATGACCTTCGTCTACATCTCCGGGGCCGGGGCCGACAGCACCGAGCGGGGCCGGATCATGTGGGCGCGGGTGAAGGGCCGGACCGAGAACGCCCTGCTGCGCCTGCCCTTCAAGGCCGTCTACCTGTTTCGTCCCGGTGCCATCCAGCCCCTGCACGGCATCACGTCGCGGACGCGCTTGTACCGGGTTCTCTATGGCGTGCTGGGGCCGTTCTTTCCCATCCTGAAGGCATTCTTCCCGAACAGCCTCACCACCACCGAACAACTCGGGCGGGCCATGCTCCACGCGGGGCTTTTCGGGGCGCCGAAAGCCGTGCTGGAGATGCGGGATATCAATCAGCTTTGACGGCTTCGAGCGCCAGCAACCGGGCCTTGCGTTCTGGGGTTCCGAAGGCGCTCCAGCCGCCGGGACCGTTCCCGGCCACCACGCGGTGGCAGGGCACCAGGATGAGGATGGGGTTCGCCTTGACGGCCTGACCCACGGCCCGCGCCGCCCCGGGTCGCCCGGCCAGCAGGGCCACCTCGCCGTAGCTGATGGTCTGTCCCGGTGCGGTGGCACGCAGCACCTCCGCCACGCGTCGCTGGAAGGGCGTGAGGTCGGCGAGATCCAGCGGGATGTCGCGGAGATCCTGGGGATGGCCTGCCAGGTGCGCCATGAGCCGGCGCACCGCTTCCAAGATCCAGGCAGGGGCCTGTCCGGCTTCCTCCCGGTCGAGACCTTCCACGAACCGCAGGGCGCAGACGCCCTCCTCCGTCCAGGCCAAGCGAATCCGGCCCAGGGCCGTGGCGAAGGTGAGGGAACGGTGCGCCATGCCGCTAGGATGGCAGGATGCGCTGGCTCGCCATCGACCACGGCACGAAGAAGATTGGCCTCGCCTTTTCGGATGAGCTGGAGATCCTGGCGTCGCCCTTCGAGGTGTGGCCCCAGGAAGAAGAACGAACCCTCGATCGGCTGGCGCGCCTGTGCCGCGAGGAGGGTGTGCAAGCCCTGGCGGTGGGCCTGCCCCGTCACAAGGACGGCGCCGAAAGCGCCACGGCCCCCGCAGCCCGCGCCTTCGGCGAGGCCCTCGCCGCCCGCACAGGCCTGCCCATGCGCCTGGTGAACGAGCACCTCAGCAGCGCCGAGGCTGAACGATTGCTGCGCGAGCGCGGCGTCAAACCTGAGAAGCGGAAGCTCCTGCTGGACGCGGCGGCGGCGGCGGTGATCCTGAGTGAACTGCTGGAGGATCGGCGGGCCAAAGGGATTCGGGCCGCGTCGTGGGATTGATATTTGGGCGGGGACGACCGACCATCAGGCTTTCAGCGCCTGCTTGATCCGTTCCGGCGTCATGGGTAGCTGTAGCATCCGCACCCCAATGGCATCGTGGATGGCATTGGCGATGAGCGCGCCCATGACCACGATGGCGGGTTCGCCGCCGCCCTGGGCGGGCAGGTTGGGGTTGGACATGAGGATGGTCTCGATGGTGGGCATCTGGGAGAACTTCGGAATCTGGTAGGTGTCGAAGTTCTCCTCCAGTACCTGCCCGTTCTTGAAGCGGATCTCTTCGCTGAGGCTGTAGCCCAGGCCCATGGTGACGCAGCCCTCCACCTGCTGGCGGGCGCCGTCGGGATGCACCACCACGCCCATGTCCTGGGCGAAGACCACGCGCTTGACCTTCACCCCGCCGGTCTTCTTGTCCACGGCCACCTCGGCCATGGCGGCCACCATCGTGTCGCGGTGATTCGCGCAGGCCAGGCCGAAGCCCCGGCCCGTGGGCCCGGGCTTGCGGGTCCAGCCGAAGGCCTTTTCCGCGGCCTGCAGCAGGGCGATCATGCGGGGATCCTTCAGGTGCCGGAGGCGGAATTCCAGCGCATCCACACCCGCCTTGGCGGCGAGCGCGTCCATGTGGGATTCCTTGGCGAACACATTGGTGTTGGCCGCCGGGGCTCGCCAGGCGCCCACGGCGAAGGGGTGGAACCCGGCGGGGTTGCCCCCCATCCAGGTGCCTGCGGAGGTGATCCGCTGGTGCGGGATGTCGTACATGGTCTCGGCCTCGGACTCACCCGCGGCGGTGACCTGATGGTCCCAGAAGGCAATCCGCCCTTCCTTGGTGAGGCCGGAGCGGATCTTCACGATGCCCGCGGGGCGGAAGCTGTCGAGAAAGAACTCCTCCTTTCGGCTCCAAATCACGTGCACGGGGCAGCCTGCGGCCTTGGCCAGGCGCGCGGCCTCCAGCGCTTGCGGGGCCGAGCCCTTGCCGCCGAAGCCACCCCCCAGGAAGGGCGTGATGACGCGAACGTTGCGTGCCGTCAGTCCGAAGGCCTTGGCCAACTGGCCCCGCAACAGGAAGGGGGCCTGGGTGGAGGCCCAGACCGTCAGCTTCCCCTTCTCCCACTGGGCCAGGGCCGCGTGAGGTTCCAGGGGTGCATGGGCCACGTAGCTGTCGAGGTAGGTGGCGTCCAGCCGATGGACCGCGGCCGCCTCGCCCGCTTTCAGGTCACCCTTCACCGCCAGTTGTTTGGCCGGGGGTGCGGTCTTGAGCAGGTGCTCGAAGATGGTCTGGTTGTCCAAGGTGGAGGGCGAGGGCTGGAACTTCGCCTTGACCTGGTTCAGGGCTTCTCGGGCCTGATCACTGCGGGCATGGAGGGTGGCCACCAGATCGCCGGCCCGGATCACCTTCACGCCGGGCAACTTCTCGGCTTGGGAGACATCGACAGACAGCAGGGTGGCGCCGTGGGCGGGAGGGCGCAGGATGCAGGCGTGCAGGGTGCCCGGAGGGACGATGTCGGCGGTGTATTTGGCGGCGCCCGTGACTTTCAGGCGCCCATCCTTGCGGGGTGCATCCTTGCCCACCAGGGTGAACTCGGAGACGGGCTTGAGCTTGATGGCCTTCAGGTGCCGCTCGATGCGCCGGCCTTGGACCAGCTCACCGTACGACACGTGTTTGGAGGGAATCCCCACTGCCGACACCACGCCGGCCTTCACCTGCAGGCGTGGTGTCGGAACGCCCAGCCGCTCGGACGCCATCTGGATCAGGATGGCCTTGGCCTCGGCAGCGGCACCCCGCAGCACGGGACCGAACTGCCAGATGCTCAAGGAACCCCAGGTGCCGCCGTCCCAGGGGCAGAGGTCCGTGTCGCCCATGAGCATGTCCACGCGCTCCAGCGGGACATCCAGTTCCTCCGCCGCGAGCATCGCCAGGGCGGTCATGTTGCCCTGGCCCATCTCGATCTTGCCCACGAAGCAGCCCACGCGGCCATCGGGTCCGATGCGGAGGTAGGCGTTGAAGTCCTTGGGGTAGGCGGGGACCTCGCTCGGAATCTTCTCGGGCTCCTGGGCGTTGGCGGAAAGGGGGAAGCTGATGAACAGGCCCACGGCCCCCGTGGCCTTGAGGAAGTCGCGCCGGTTCATTGTGCACCTCCTGTGCCCAACCCCTTCGGGGCGGGCCTTCGGTCCGTGGCCCTCCGCTCCTGCTCCGGGCTCATTGTGCACCTCCCTTCTGGGCCGCAGCCTGGACCGCGGCCAGGATCCTCACGTGGGCGCCGCAACGGCAGAGGTTCCCATCCAGGGCCTCGGCCACCTGCAGCCGATCGGGTTTCGGCGTTTTCTTCAGGAGGGCATAGGCGCTGAGAATCATGCCCGGCGTGCAGAACCCGCACTGGAAGGCCTGGTGGGACAGGAAGGCCTCCTGGACGGGATGGAGGCTGCCCTGCAGCCCCAGTCCTTCGATGGTGAGCACTTCCTTGCCCGCCACGGACGCCAGCGGGGTGGAGCAGGAGCGCACGGCCTCGCCATTGAGCAACACCGTGCAGGCGCCGCAGAACCCCTGGCCGCAGCCCACCTTGGTACCGGTGAGTTGAAGGTCGTCCCGCAGGACGTAGGCCAGCATGCGCGTCCCGTCGGCTTCCATCGATACCCGGCGGCCATTGAGGCTGAATGAGATGGTCATGGTTTGCCCCCTGTTCGTACCGTTCGCCGGGTGAGATGCCGGAAACCGCTGGAGCTCCTCGGGCGCTGCCAGCATTCTCCACCCACCCACCATCCGAGTCAGGATCCAATTCGCAAAGGAAGGACCTGCGGCCACCCAAACCCGAGCAAGCAGGCTTGGGCACTGCCTTCCGTGTCAGGGGGATTCGCCCCCAAGCCTCGGTGGTGTGCGCAAAACAAAGCCCCACATCGGGGTAATGCCGTTCACTTAGGAGCCTGTCGCGTGACCGCGACAGGCTCTCCTTGTCCTTGAGGCCGGTTACGAGGGATCCGCGCATGTTTGGGCTCCGCGTTCCAGAGTGTGCGGCGGGAAGGGCGCCCTGGTCCATTGCTGCC